>CAMDEA010000023.1 GCA_945893045.1 Planctomyces sp. SH-PL62 | reverse complement strand
CTGGGCTTCAAACCCAGTGTGGCGTCTGAAAAGACGCCAGGTGGGTTCGATTCCCATCCACTCCCGCTTGTCAGCGTTCGTTGCCAGTTGCCTGAAGAATCCCGGTTTTCTTTTTGGGAAAAGCCGGGCTTCTCGTTTCGTCGTGTTCGCTTTGAATCTCAGAACCGAGCGGCGAGACATCCAGAACGCTGCGTTTGATGATCTCCCAATTGAGATGCACTCCGATCAGGGCGACCAGAGCCAGCGGCGTGACCATCGTCCAACTCTGCCGGTTGAGAGCGCTGTACGCGAACGGGTTGAAGATCGTCAGCACGAAGAAATGACTGGCCACGTTGTAAAACATCTCCGCCAGGACAAACGAGGGCAGCATCGACAGGACGATGCCAATGGTGACACCCAACCGCAGATTGGCGCGGCGGATGTGCGGATTCATCGCGAGCAGAGATCGGCTGCCGGCCACGGCGATCGTGATGTACGTCAACAGGTACATCGACCACAGCGCGACTTCCGGCCCTGACCGAAAGTTTCGGAAGTACGTGCCCAGGACGAAGGCGACGAGCGGCGTTGATCCGAGATGCAGCAGCATGAAAGCCAACGCGCGCGAGCCGCCCGGCAAGTAGGGAGATCGCAAGCGGCTCCAGCCCGACAGACGACGGCGAATGCGCGTCGAAATCGTCTCGGACTCCAGGCACGCCGACAGGCCGAACACCAGCCAATGCACGATAAATAATCCCAATGCGGGATTGGCTTGGTAGTGCCGCCAGTCGTCGCACAGGACCAGCAGGGCCCACTGCAACACATACAACAGCGAACAGGTCAGCCGAATACGGCCGCTCCGGCTGTCCGCCTCGAAGGTCACTTGCGAGACCGTGATCTCGTAGAACAAGAAAAAGTACGTGAGAGCCAGGACCAACAGCGTGACGCCGACAAACCAGTAACGCACGAGTGGCGCAGGGCTCGTGTAGTAATAACCGCCGCCGCTGCCGAGCGAGATGCCATCAAAAAACCAATTCAAGAAATTCGACAGGTCTTGGCCGGTGACCAGCGTGTGGACCAACTCGTAACCGCAGCGCACTTCGCCAGCCAGCACCAGCCACAGCGCGCCCAGTGCGAAGTTCTGCCACAGCTTATTGGTGGCCAGACTACTGAGCATCACGCTGAAGATGGTGTTGAGCAGCGAGAAGATCAGCGTCACTCCCAAGACGATCGCCGTCAGCATCCAGTCGAAGCCAGGAAGCAGCGAACAAAAAGCAATGCACGGTGCAATGACCGAGCACAGCAGCAGTGTCTGCACGACCGCGCATCCCAGCTTGCCTGCGACCAACCGTCGTGGCGACAACGTCGTGATGCAGACCAGTTCCCAAGTATTGAAGTCGGTCTCGGCCTGCATACTGCGGAACGCCATCGTCGGGACGAACGCCAGGACGGCGATCTGCAAGACGATGATGTAGGCACCCAGCAACCAAGGACTCGACTGCCAGTAAATCGCGTCGCCCGCCGCAGTCACTCCAAACACGGACACGCACCAGGCACCCAGCAAGAGCAGCGCGAACGTGATCAGAAACAGCCGGCCTTTGAGCGCCTGGCGAACTTCCTTCACCAACAAGGGATTCAGCCGATCGCTGAACCTGTCCGCAAACCGATCCAGATGGGAACCCCAAGTCATGTGCCGCCCCTTCCGCGAATCGTCCTGCCGCGAAGGATTCTGGGCAGCGCGGGTCTCCATCGCCAGCCTCTCGTCGTGCCAAGCAGCGGCACGCTCAGCGCTTCGAGGAAGATCCCTCGGTCTGAGCCGTGGCCGATGGTTCTTCGAAGCTGAAGAGTTTCGTCATCAGCGACATCAACCGCATCAGGCCGGCGATGTCGTCGGTGCCGACGCGGCGCTCGGGGTAGTTCGGCCAATCCAATTTCGGGAGAGCCACCTCACCGAGTTTTCCCCACCGGACTTTGTCCACATGAGTCTCCTCGAAGTCGAGGTCTTTGAGTTTCCCCTCGTCCGACAAGCGGCAAAGAGTTTCATTGACCTTCAATTGCAGCAGGTCAACGTTCAGCCAGAGAAGTGTCCGACCGCCGCCGGCGACTTCGACCGGAGTCACAAAGGTTCCCACCGTTCGTCGCCGGCGCAGGAGTGTTTGCCAGCCACCGTTCACCAGGGCGGGAGACTCCAGAAACGACCGCACTGTGGTTCTCAGGTCGGGAGGCGCGGTGACGAGGTTGCTCGTCATGTGTTTGGCCAAGCCAGCCGGCGACTCGATGAACTGAATCATGACCGCCGGCTGATACTGGCGTCCCATGAGTTCCAGAACGGTCGCTTCGTCATCCGTGAAAAACTTGCAGCTCTCCGGGCCGCTCTGGAACCCGGCGCGGGGACGCTTGCCTTTCCAACAAACCATGCGGAACCGAGGCCCTTCGAATTGGATCTGCATCCGAATCGGTTCACCATCCTTCGCCAGAAACGCCGCTTCGAGCGACAGCGCCTGCGGCGATTCCTGGACCACTCGATTGGTCAATTCGTCCAAGACGGCGGCGTAGTCCGCTTCGCTTTGAGTCAACGAGTTGATCACCGGAATCAATCGCGCGGCGACGGCCCCCGCGTCCGACTTCGCATCCAACTTCACGACTTGTTTCAGACAGCGCAACCCCTCCGCATCCTGACCAGCCGCCACGAGACAGCATCCAGTCCACAGTAACCAGCGCGAGTTATGCGGCTCGTGCTTCCGTAAGCGCTCGGCAATGGGGAGGGCGAGATCCCATCGTCCTTCCCGCAGCCGTTGCTCGGCCAACGCCGCTTGCACGAGTGGCTGCTGCTGTTCGTCCTCAGAAAGCTGAATCCACAGCGCGCGTTGAATCAGCCGCGCCGATTTGTTGAGTCCAAACTCACCCAACCGGACGTAACGATCGACGGCAGGCACGGTGTCATCCAAGCCGGCGGCAAGAATCTTTTTGGTCTCGGCGGGAGCCGCCTCGAATTTCGATTCGAGCAACCCGGTCAAGCCGCCCAATTTGGCGATGCGAGCCGAGAGCAAACTCTGAATTCCGAAATCATCCGTCGTGACCCACGCCGGCCCATGCACGCTGAAGCCAACCAACACCAATCGGCCAAACTGCGACAGGAATTGCTCATTCAGTTCTTGCCGTTCGTCAAACCGCGTCGTCAACCGCTTGCGCAGTTCTTGAGGATTCGCCACGGCTACCACATGCCGCGAATAAACGCTGGTCGGGTGCTGCAGGAGCAACTCGAACTGGACGCGCTCAATCTCCGCCGGCGGCATCTGCCGAGACGCCGCAACGAGCAACCAATCGAACATCGCTCGCGCCGCGAACGGATGGTCCGGATGTGTCGTCCAGAGTTGCTCCGCCTGCTTTTGGAATTCACCCCAACGGCCGGGAGGAAAATCTTCGGGAGCCTGGTAAGCGATCGAAGGCTCATCAACCAGATTGATCTGCTTTGGCTTGCTTGTCTGCGACACCGCCAGCGAACTGGTGAGCAACAACGTCAGGCCAACGACAGCGACAGATCTTGCCATTCGCACGGGCATCATCACCTCCTTGTGATCCGGCTCCGATCCCTCGAACGCACCCGCCAACGAAAAACCCCACCTTCCCCTGAGGAGGCGGGGCCGTTGATTTCACGCGGAAACATTGTCTTTTAGAGCCACCGCTCGGATTCGAACCGAGGACCTACGCTTTACGAAAGCGTCGCTCTGCCAACTGAGCTACGGCGGCTGAACATCGCGGGGCCGCGACGTGGGGCGGGTTTATAGTCGGTGAATTTGGGGAGTGGAAGCCGAACTCCCGATCGCTGCAGCTCGCTCGACAACGCCGCGCGGATGGACACAATCCAGCGCGCACGTCGCGAGGCGACGCGGTTCAACCGCCTGACATCACGAGCACCATCCCATGCGATCCGCAGTCACGATTTCTCTGGTTCCGGAAGCGTCCGGCGGGCCGTTTGTATTCTGGCACGACTTGGCGGCCGGCTGTGCTCTGGCGGCTGAGTTAGGATTCGATGCCGTCGAAGTGTTTCCGCGCTCGGCAGCGGAGTTGGATGTGACGTTGTTGCGAAGTTGTCTCGATCGTCACGGATTAAAGCTGGCGGCGATGGGAACCGGAGCGGGTTGGGTCGTGCATAAACTGCGACTGACCGATCACGATGAAGCAGTGCGACGGCGAGCGTGCGCATTCATCGGCGAGATCATCGACATCGCTGGATCATTCGGTGCCCCCGCGATCATCGGTTCGATGCAGGGGCGAGCCGAAGTGGGACTCAGCCACGAGCAGCATCTGGTCTGGCTGGCGGAAGCGTTGGATGAACTCGCGCCGCGAGCGGCTCATCACGGTACGACGCTGCTGATCGAACCGCTGAACCGCTACGAGACCAACTTGATCAAGTCCGTGGCCGACGGCGTGAAGTTGATCGGCTCGCTGAAGGCCAAGAACGTCATGCTGCTGTGCGATCTGTTTCACATGAATATCGAGGAACACGACATTGCTGACGCTCTGATCGAGGCCGGCCCGCTGGTCGGGCATGTGCATTTCGCAGACAGCAATCGCCGAGCGGTCGGCTTTGGACACACTCCGATGTCACCGATCATCTCGGCGTTGCGGCGCATCGGCTACGACGGCTATCTCTCGGCCGAGGTACTGCCGTTGCCGGACTCCGACGAAGCCGCGCGGCAAACGATCGCCAGCTTTCGCGCGTGCCCAAATAACCCGAAGCGTCAGCGAGGGTCAGATGCGTGAACTCTCCCTCGCTGACGCTTCGGGTTACTTTGCGCTCGCCACCAGTGCGATGTGACTCGCTTGTTGCGGGTCAGTCAGCGGGAAGTCGTCGCGGAAGTGGACGCCTCGGCTTTCGGTGCGAGTGGCGGCGGCGGTGGCCATCAACCGCGCGATCAGCAACAGGTTTTGCAGTTCCCAGCCTTTGAGCTGCGTGAACTCGCGGATCGAAACGTAGCGGTCCCAGAAGTCGATCTGCGTGAGCGCTTCCTTCAAGCCGGCGGCGTCGCGTGTGATGCCGACGTGACGCCCCATCAGACTTTGCAGTGAGTTCGTCAGGTCGGTCAGGTTGAGGTCGTGATCCTCTTTTGTGTCGTGCGTTCCGTCGGCTCGCAGCGGGAACGCGGCGAAGTGATCGGGCTGCGCAATCGCGATCTCCGAAGCACCGCGACCGCAGCGCAAGCCATAGACCAATCCTTCGAGCAAGCTATTCGAGGCGAGCCGATTCGCGCCGTGCAAGCCGCTCGACGTCACTTCACCCGCCGCCCACAACCCCGGCAGAGTTGTGCGGCCGTCGAGATCGACTGTCAGTCCGCCAATCATGTAGTGAGCACCCGGACGCACGGGGATTTGATCGGCGGTGATGTCCAGGCCGAACCCGGCGCAGACACGGCCGATGTGCGGGAAGCGTTCCTGAACCAGCGGCTTCGGCAGGTGCGTGAGATCGAGATACACGCACGAGTGCTTCGTCTTTTCCATCTGTCGCGTGATCGCCAGGCTGACCTCGTCACGCGGGGCGAGCTCCAACGCAGCGTGATAATCCCCCATGAAGCGATGGCCGAAGCAATCTCGCAGATAGGCTCCTTCACCGCGCACCGCTTCGCTGATCAGATGCCGCGAACTGCCGGCGATATAGAGCACCGTCGGATGAAACTGCATGAACTCCATGTCGCGGAGTTCGGCTCCCGCGCGGAAGCTCAGCGCGTGGCCGTCGGCGGTGGCGATGTCGGGATTGGTCGTTTCGCGATAGAGCCGCCCTGCCCCGCCGGTGCAGAGAATCGTCTGCTTGGCCCAAACCAGCGTCTTGCCGTGCAGAGCATTCCACACGATCGCTCCGCGGCACACGCCTTCATAAGTCAGCAGATCGAGCGTCGCCGTCTGCTCCCACACCTGAGCGTGTTCGGCCGAGCGGACCCGTGCCATCATCGCCCGCATGACTTCCTTGCCGGTCGCGTCACCCAGTGCGTGAGCAACTCGGCGATGACTGTGTCCGCCCTCTTGAGTCAGCGCGATCTCACCGTCTTTCAAATCGAAGTTGGCTCCGAACGCGACCAGTTCGCGAATCCGTTCGGGAGCCTCGTGGACAACCATGTTGACGACTGCTTCATCGCACAACCCTTTGCCGGCAGCCATCGTGTCGGAAGCATGATTCGCCACGTCGTCCAGCGGGTCGAGCACTCCGGCGATTCCGCCCTGAGCGTACGCGCTGTTGGATTGATCGAGCGCGTCCTTCGTCACAACGACCGTCGTCAGTCGCGGGTCCACGGCCAACGCCGCGCGAATGCCCGCAATCCCGCCGCCGATCACCAGCACGTCGGCAAAGACGTGCGGCACGCGCTTCGGATCAAAGCGGACCAAGTAGCGACGTTTCAAAGGCAATTGCAGTCGATTCACGGTGAACTTTCAGCTCTTTGGACTGCTGCGACCCAAGTCGCAGCTTTTCAAAACGGATCGGTTGTGGATGAAATGTCGAACAATGATTCTCGCGTGATGAAAAGCGACGACTAGGGTCGTCGCACTCCAAATTGGACGATCTTCCCACCCGCGTCACCGGCTCCGGGGCCGAGTTCGATCAACCAATCGGCTGCGGAGATGAACTCCGGCCGATGCTCGATTGCGATCAGCGAGTGGCCGACTTCGATCAGCCGGCGAAAGCACTCTAACAAGACTGCGATGTCGCGCGCATGCAGGCCGGCACACGGCTCATCCATCAGGAACAGCGTCCGCTTTCGCGAGCGGTTGGCCAGCAACGTCGCCAGCTTCAACCGCTGACATTCGCCGCGAGACAGTGTGCTCGCCGATTGGCCAAGAGGCAGATAGCCCAGCCCAACATCCTTCAGCGACTTCAACCGCCGTTGCAGTTGCGGCTGACCGCGAAAGAACGCGAAGGCTTCGTCGGCGGAGAGATTGAGTACCTCGGCGATCGACAACCCGCGCAGCTTCGCGTCGAGCAACTCGCGTTGAAACCGCGAGCCGTGACACTCCGGGCAAACGACCGTCAGATTCGCGAGGAACTGCATGTCGATCTCGACCGCGCCGAGTCCTCGGCAACGTGGGCAGCGTCCGCCGTCGCTCGCGTTGAAGCTGAAATGCCGAGCCGTGAAGTTCTTCACCTTCGCTTCTGTCGTTTGCGCGAAGAGCTGCCGAATCTCGGCCAGCAGAGACAGCATCGTCGCCGCGTTCGTCCGCGCCGATCGCCGAATCGGCGACGAATCGAGATAGACGACTTCGCCAATTTGTTCCGTACCAGTCAACGCGGTGAAGCCGCCGACCGGATCAACCGAGCACGCAATCCCGAATCGTTGGCAGAGCGCCGGATAAAGCGTGTGCTCAATCAGCGAGCTCTTCCCGCTGCCGCTGACGCCCGTCACAACGCACAACCGATTCAGAGGGAACTCCACGTCAATATGATCGAGGTTATGCAACGTCACACCGGCGAGTGCGAGTACATAGCCGTTTCGCTCCGCGAGACGAGCCGAACCGCCAACGGATTCTGCTGGTCGATCGACTTGAGGAGCGTTTGACGCCGCCGGCTCGTCTGGCGGAGCGAGACGGCTACGTAAACTGACCACTCGCCCCCCTTCACGCCCCGCACCTGGTCCAAGTTCGAGCACTTCATCGGCCGCATCGACGAACGTCTGCGAATGCTCGACGACGATCACCGTATTGCCCGCTTGATGCAATCGCCGAATCGCCGCCAACACACGCTCGGCATCGAGCGGATGCAATCCCCCCGATGGTTCATCGAGCACGTACAGCGCGTTGTCCAACCGCGTCGCCAATACTCCCGCCAATCGCGCCCGCTGGCGTTCACCGCGCGACAGCGTGCGCGGTGAGCGATCCAACGACAGATGCCCTAAGCCGAGATCCAGCAGCATCTGCAACCGCGCCGACAACTCACCCAGCACATTCGCGACCAGTGACCGATCGTCCGGCGGAATTGCGTTCGAGAGTCTGGCGACAAACGCCGCCAGTTCTGTGAGCTGCATCAGGCGCAGCTCAACAATCGTAGGACGGGCACTCCTGCCCGTCTCCTCGACACGACGGGCAAGAGTGCCCGTCCTACTGACCAGCAATCGCACGCTCCGCCCCGCCCCGCTCAACCGCGAGCCTCGGCAATCCCGGCACTCGATCATCGACGCCGAGGCCGCCGACCCCGATGGATTCGACCGAGCTTTTGACTTCGGCAACTTCGCTTCAGAAGCTGCGATTCTTCCCTGCCCGCTGCAACTCGCACACGCTCCGAGCGGACTCTCGAAGTTGAATAAGTCCGGCTCCAAAGTTGGGAATTCAAACTCGCACACGCCGCAGATCAATCGTCGCGAGAACAGCGCGAGTTGCCAGCGCCGACCCTCCGATTCGATCAGCGCCGTATCCTCTGCAGGATTCGCTTCCGCTTCCGACATCACGACGCAACGGTCGTCACCGTGACCGTATGCCTGCTCGATGCTTTCGAGCGTGCGAGCCGAATCGCCGCGGCTGGCCACGAGGCGATCGACGACGACGAGCATTTGAGATTTCGGATTTGAAATTTGAGATTTCAGATTTGAGATTTCAGATTCAGGAATCTCCATCGTCCGCACGAACCCAAGCTGCCGCCAATTCGCGATCGCGGCGCCGCTCTTCTCCGAGGGAAACGCGACGACGAATTTCGTCCCTTCCGGCAGCGACTGAAGCTCGCGGCAGGCATCGTCCGGAGAATGAACAACCAGCGGCACGTCGCACTGCGAACAGAACGCTTCGCCCAGTCGAGCAAACAACATTCGCAGCAAATCATCCGTCTCGGTGATCGTGCCCAGCGTTGCACGAGAATCAAACGACGCATCCGCATGAAACGCGATGGCCGGCGGCAAATTCTCCAGAGCATCCGCATCCGGTCGCTCGATCCGTTCCAAGAATTGCCGAGCCGACGGCGCGAACGTCTCGATGTACCGCCGCCGCCCCTCGGCCACGAGCGTGTCGAACGCGAGGCTACTCTTGCCCGCTCCGCTGACTCCGGTGATCGCGATCAGCTTGCCGAGCGGCAAACTCACGTCGATGCCTTGGAGGTTGTGAACGCGAACGCCTCGCAATTCGATGTGTGACATATTGTGAAGATAGCAGCCTCACTGGTGTGAAGCAGCATTGCGCGATAGGCGAGGTGTTTGGAACGTAATCAACATTCCGCCGTGGGTGGCACGTCCCTGACCATCGGGAAGGGCGTGGAGTGTTCGGTGATTTGTTGCGTTCCCCACGCCCTTCCCGATGGTCAGGACGTGCCACCCAATTTCATAAATAAACCAGCCATGGCCGGCTTCACTTCAATCCTGCATCGCCCGGCTCGAAGACTTTCACCTCCGGCGTGTCGCGAGTCAGTACCTGCCAGCTCGCGCCGCTTTCTCGGAACGCTGAAAAATCCGTCGGCGAGTACGACCACTCCAAATTGGGTGTGCAGATTCGTTGACCGTTCAGTTCACGCGACCACATCGCCGCGTCGAGCACTCCGCTGGCGAGCAATGTCCGTTCGACTGGATAGGGCGCTCGGCGCTCGCGAAAGAAATGCTGCGCCGAGTGCGAGAGCGCTTTGAAGAAATTCCGATTCCCCCAAGGGCCATTGAAGACCGCCGTCGCTTGAATCTTCGGATCGCCTTTCAGCCGGCACGCGAAGTTCCAGCGGTTCGCGCTGCCACCCACCTTGAGGACCGTTGCGCGAAGTCCGTCACGGTAGGTCAGCAACAGGCCGTGGCTTGGTTCCATTTCTGGAACAGCCGGGCCGTTGGTTTTGTTAAGCCCGCGCGGCTGCTCGCTCATCGACACTTCCGCTTGCATCGCGGCCTGAGCGAGTTCACGCGACCAACGGCCGGCGATCGCCGCGCGAGCCAACGCCTCACCGGTCAAGAACTCGACCGAGGCAATGCCGGTCTCGCCGCCACGCCGAGCCTCGACGAACGATTGCAGCAATTCGAAGCCGTGAAAGTCGTAGACCTCAATACCGCCGCCGTGAACGGCCACGGCCTCTTCGATGTCCGCATTCGGCGGCAAGTCGAGGCCCGGACGGCGTTGACCCAGCGGCACCGAACTGCCGGCCATCAACGGAATGCCGCAGCTTCGCGCGACATCGTACATCTCCTTCGACCAGTCCCAGCGATACGACAAATGCTTGTCGTTGAAAAACGGCACGAAGCGATTCGACCGCTGCATGACACGCACCGCTTGGTCAAAGAACTCTTTGCGCGGGTACATCACGACGCCGCGAGCGTTCGTCGGATACTCCCCATGCTCGACCACCGACAGCACCGCATCCACCGCCAATCCGCCGGTTCCCAACGTCAGCGCGTCTTCAATCGTCGGGCACAGCGGGATGTTGAATCGCTTGGAAACTTCGCGAGCCATGTCACCGTCGGGAAACTGGTCGGCGAACATCGAGACAACTTCGACTCCCGGATCGACCAGCTTGCCGCTAAACAGATACGGCTTGAAGAAGTTTTCCAGGAGGTTGAAAGCATGTGACCGAAACCGAAACACGGTGAAGATCGCCGCCACACGCGGCCGGCGCAGCGGCTCGGCCGACAACGGCGACAACAGGCAGGAACCCAAACCGGCCGCCGAACCGATCAAAAACTGGCGACGATCAAGTTGCAGTCTCATGGTGTCTCCCGATCAAATCTGTCTGCAAAGTAGACGAGTCACTCCGTGACTCGAACGTTCCGGTCACGGAGTGACCGGTCTACTGTGATTCGCCCGCGCGACTCGCAGCATGTTGAGGCCGAGAATCTTTTCGATCTGCTCGTCCGAGTAGCCGCGCTGCACAAGGCCCACAGTAAACAGCGGCCAGTTCGTCCAAGCCAGCGACTTCGACTTCGGATACCGCTTCGCCTCCTCGGCCCCCGGCAGAAACGCATCGTCCGGCCAGAGTGCTTCATAGCGTGTGCGACGCTTGGCACGCGGCGGGATTTTCTTCAGTTCGGCGGAATCGTTCCGCGAGCGATAGCCGATGTCGGTCCCGATGCCGACGTGGTCGATGCCGAACTTCTTCACGACGTAATCGACGTGATCCAAGAGCGCCGCGATGTCTCCGGTTCGGCCGAGGAAATGCGGGATCGCACAAATGCCGATCAAGCCGCCGCCATCGACGATCGCCTTGATGACTTCATCCGGCTTCGCGCGGATGTGCTGCTGCAACGCCGCGCAGGTCGTGTGACTCGCGACCATCGGTCTCTTCGAGACCTGCGCAGCTTCAAGACTCGTCCGCCAACCGCTGTGAGCGACATCGACGATCACGCCAACGCGATTCATCTCGGCCACCGCCGCTCGGCCGAGATCACTCAGGCCGCCGTTGGCCGTCTCCGCACAGCCGTCTCCCAACAAGTTCCGGCGGTTGTACGTCACGTGCATCATTCGGACTCCGAGTTCAAAAAACGTGCACACGTACCGCAACTCATCCGCCACCGAAACCGCATCCCCCGTCAGCGGCATTCCATTGCCAGTGAAGTACAGACACCGCCTCCCTTGCTGCTTCGCGGTCACGATGTCATCCGGCGTGACCGCCTTGCCGACGACATCTCGCAAATGATCGGTCGCGTAGGTAAACCGCGCGAGCCGTTTCAACAGACGCAGCGGACTCGATCCCTCTTCTCCGGCATTCTGAAACACGCACGTCACACCGGAGGCTTCCCACGCCTGCAAGTATTCCGCCCGCTCGGCCGCGTCGGTGACGTACCGAGTCATCCGCATATCTTCTTCGAGGTCTTGCAACTCGATGTCCGACGCTCCGGCCCGCACGGCTTCAGCCAACCGCTCCCCATCGACGGCGGCATTCGGCGAGAAGCCATACACATCGAAGACCACCGACTTCGCATGCAACGCCAAACCATGTTCCAAATCGCGTGTACTCGGCTTGAGCACCTCCATGCCAAGCAACCGAGCTTGCTCAATCACATCGTTTGGCGTCGTTGCGGCCGCTGCCCCTCGAAGCCAAGCTGCGACACTTCCGGCTGCACACGCACGGAGAAAATCACGTCGTCTGAATGCTCCCATATTGTCGATCCCCAAAGTGAGTGCGCTCACTACCTCTGACAACAATCGACGCTTCTAACGTGACCGCTGGCGTGCGAGCAGTATCGTAGGTTCCCCATAGACGTCACCTGCCAAGCCATCCAAAGTGTGGCGAATGTCTTCTGCTCGACCGCACTTGCTGGTCCAAGCACCGTCAGGAAGTTGTCGAACCGCATGAGTCGGGCGGCCATTCGCGGCGTACAACGCAACCTTCTCGATGCCATCTTCCAATTCGCTTGTCTCACACGCGGCATAGCCGAGCGTCGCAAAGGCCGCGATGAAAGCCGAGGTCGTCCATTCACGAGAGACGCCATCGGGCCAGTAACCACACTCGGAAGCATCAGGCCACCACCATCGCGTCTCGTCTTCCGCAGCCCACGCAATGCAGTTGTAGTGTCGATTCGGCGGACTCGTGATGGCATATCCGCTCAATGCCAATCGCGGAAAATTGGTGTCGAAGGGATGGCTCACGGTTGGACGTATCCCCGCGACTGGCCCCAGGCAAGCCAGTCGGCAGCCATTGACTCGATATTCCCACGATGGGATGGCGGAACCGGATCACAACCGGTGATCGCCTTCAATGCCCAAAACCAATGATCGGGTTCCGAAGCCAACTCGCGAAAGATCATCGGCAACGCCAAACGCCCCATGCCGATGACGCGCTGGTACGCCGGATGCCCCGCCATTTCGGTCAGCGACGACGAGAACGCTGTCTCGGCCCGCCACTGCTGAATCAACCGAGAAAACTCTTGTTCCAAATCAACTGAACCGTCGCCACTAGCTTCCGACGAACCGTTCGTGTGCGCCAGCCGCGCGGAGAGAAACGTCACCAACTCCGCCTGTTGCTCAGGCGGCAGTGTGTCCGCAGCCGCTTCGATTTCGAGAAGTGTGCTCATGATTCATTCTCCGTCCGCGTCCGAGCCAACGGCAGCCAGCATACGACAAGCCGTTTCACGTCGAAAGAGGGCGATCATTGGACGGCATCTTGTCTATCTCCCAATCGACGTCGCCCCCGCGCTTCGCATCCGCGTTTCTTTCGGCGGTGTGATGAGCTGAATGTGTTCACGGCCAAGGAGCGTATGGAGTTCGGATTGCAGGTCGGCGTTGCAGCTCACCTTGAATTGGCTCGAGGTGCTGAGGACGTAGCGCAGGTGTTGGTGCGAGTCGTTGGGGTCCGGCGTGTCCACGATCAGGATGACGTCGGTTTTACCGGGATGGCTTTCGAGGATTTGTTTGGTTCGCGTCATCTCCCGTTCGCCGTGCAGGCCGCGTTTGAAGTTGATCGCGATTTGGCTTGTGAAGTTCTTGTCGGCTTCTTCGATGGTGAAGAGTTGGTTGACGATCACGTTGGGTTCGCGGCTGCGGCGATCGACTTTGCCTTTGAGGAACACGACCGCTTCGGGCAGGACTTTGTCGCCGAGGCGGGCGAAGTCTTCGGGCCACATGATGCAGCGGACGATGCCGGTCGGGTCTTCGAGATCGAAGTTGACGTACTTGCTGTGCCCGTTGCGGCTGGGCTTTTTCGTTTGAGCTTTCTTGATGCTGGCGATCATCCCACCGATCAGCACTTCGCTGCCGTCTTCCATATCGCCCAGTTGTTTGTTGGTGTGCGTCGCGTGCTTTTCGAGCTTGTCGGCCACCTGGGTCAGCGGATGACTGGTGAGGTAGAAGCCAAAGACTTCCTTTTCAGCGGCCAGCCGTTGCGAGTGCGTCCAAGCGGGTGCTTCGGGCAGCGACGTCGTTCCGGCCGGTTGCCCGTTGGCGGTTGATGCTGGAGCCTCATCGTCATCGCCGCCGAAGAGATTCTTCTGTCCGCGTTGTTTGTCCTTCTGCCGAGAAGCGGCACCGGCGACGGCGCGTTCGACGGCGGCCATGTGCTGGGCGGGGTTCGGGCCGAGTGAGTCGAGTGCTCCGGCCTTAATCAGAATTTCGAGCGTTCCCTTTTGGATGACTTTTGGGTCGAGCCGCTCGGCCAGAGCGAAGATGTCTTTGTACGGACCGTTGGCTTGGCGTTCGGCGACGATTGCGAGGACCGCTTGTTCGCCGAGGCCCTTGATCGCACCGAGGCCAAAGCTCAGTGAATTGTCGGAGGCCACCGTAAATTCCAACTCGGACCGATTGATGTCCGGCGGCAGGACCGTGATGCCCATGCGCCGCGCGTCATCGGTGTGTTCGCTGATTCGCGACGAGGTGTCCATGCCGCAGGTCAGCAGCGCGGCCATGAACTCGGTTGGGAAGTGAGCTTTCAGGTACGCCGTCTGGTACGAGAGCGCGCCGTACGCCGTCGAGTGTGATTTGTTGAAGCCGTAGCCGGCGAACTTCTTGATGAGTTCAAAGAGGTCTTGCGCGAGCCGCTCGGACACGCCGCGTTCGACCGCCCCTTTGACGTAAGCCTCATAGTAACTGGAGATGATCTTTTCTTTTTTCTTGCTGATCGCCTTGATGCATTTGTAGGCGTCGGCCAGTTCGATGCCGCCGACGCGGTTCAGAATCCGCATCACCTGCTCTTGGTAGACCATCACGCCGTAGGTTTCGGCGAGCACCTCATCGACCAGCGGATGGTATTTGCTCGGCGCTTTGCGGCCGTGCTTCACATCGACGTAGTCCATGACCATGCCCCCTTCGAGCGGGCCGGGGCGGTACAACGCGGACGTGGCGATAATGTCGGCGAATTTGTCCGGCTTCATCTTCGTGAGCAGGTCGCGGATGCCGCCGGACTCGAACTGGAAGATGCCTTTCGTTTCGCCCCGTTGCAGCAGCGCGAACGTGGCCTCATCGTCGAGCGGCAGTTTGATCGGGTTGATGTCCAGGCCCTTGTGCTTCTTCACGTTCTGCACCGACTTGTGCAGGATCGTGAGGTTCCGCAGGCCGAGAAAATCCATCTTGAGCAGGCCGGCCTTCTCGACGTGCGGGCCATCCCATTGCGTGACGACGTCTTCGCGTCCGGAGATCGTTTGCAGCGGGATGTAATTGACGATTGGCGCGTCGCTGACGACGACCCCGGCCGCGTGCGTGCCGGCACTGCGCGACAAGCCTTCCAGCCTTTGGGCGATGTCCAGCAGCTTCTTGATTTCGGGATCTGAGTTGTAAGCCTCCTTCAAGTCGGGCGACTGCTCGATCGCATCTTTGAGCTTGATGTTGAGTTCATCCGGCACGGCTCCGGCGATTTCGTTGACGCGCACCAGCGGGACGCCGAGTGCTCGGCCGACATCGCGGATCGCCAGCTTGGCCTTGAGCGTGCCGAACGTGCCGATCTGCGCGACGTTGGCCGCGCCGTATTTGCGTTTGGTGTAGTCGATGACCGCCTGGCGTCCATTCCAACAGAAGTCGATGTCGATATCCGGCGGCTCGGTGCGGCTGGGATCGAGGAATCGCTCGAACAGCAAGTCGTACTTCAACGGGCAGACGTGGCTGAGGCCAAGCAAGTACGCGACGATCGCTCCGCACGCTGACCCGCGCGCCCCCGCCGGAATGTCGTTCTCTTCCGCGAACCGCACGAAGTCCCACACGATCAGGAAGTACGACGAGTAGCCCATCTTCTCGATAACGGCCAACTCGAAATGCAGCCGCGCGCGATGCACTTCGGAAAGTTCGTCGCCGTAGCGCAGCGGCAGACGTTCTTCGCAGAGCTTGCGGAGATACTCAGTGTCGGTCAGCCCGTCCGGCGGAGCAAACTTCGGATAGTGCCGCGGGTTCCGATCCAGTTGGATATCGACACGGTCGGCAATGACTTGCGACATCTTCACCGCTTCGTCGAAGCCTGGAAACGCCGCGTACATTTCCTCCGGCGAGCGGACGTAGAACTGATCGCAGTTCATCCGCATCCGCTTCTCGTCGTTGACCGTCGTGTGCGTGCTGACACACAGCAGCACGTCGTGAGCGGCGGCGTCTTCCTTGTTGAGGTAGTGCGCGTCATTCGTCGCGACCAGCGGCAGCCCATACTTCCGAGCCAGATCCACCGTCGGGTCCATGCACTGTTTTTGAATCTCTAAGCCGGCGTTCTGAATCTCCATGTAGAAGCGGTCGCCGAACGTCGCGATGTACCACTCGATCAGTTTCTTGGCATCGTCCATCCGCTCGCCGAGCAGATACTGCGACAACTCCGACGCCGCGCAGCCGGACAGGCAAATCAACCCCTCGCTGTGAGCCTTCAAGATTTCCTTGTCGATGCGCGGCCGGTAATAAAAGCCTTCGAGGTACGCCATCGAAGCCAGCTTGACGAGGTTGAAGTACCCGGTCTTATTCATCGCCAGCAGCGTCAGATGAAAGCTGGCCTCCTTCATCTTCGTCGCCCCGCGGTCGCGGCGATTGCCGGGAGCGACATACGCCTCGTAGCCGACGATCGGCTTGATCCCTTCTTCGCGGCACAGTTCGTAGAACTCAAATGCCCCGTACAAATTCCCGTGATCGGTGATCGCGACGGAGTTCATTCCCTCGGCCTTCACCTTGGCCACGAGGTCCGGCAAGCGATTGGCTCCATCAAGCATCGAGTACTGTGAGTGGCAATGCAGATGAGCAAACGGACGCGGCGCGTTCATGAGCGGCTCCTTCCAAGTTCGTAGTCCCGCCTTGAGGCGGCCGATTTATGGCACGAGTTTAGTTGCCTGACGAGTCCCTCGCATCTCACAAGGCAAGCCGTGCGGCGGGTCGGGATCGCGCATAAAAAAGCCCGGCTTTTTAGAGCCGGGCTTCTTGATGCCGTCGACATGCGGTTCTCGGTTGAAAACCGAACTCGGTCAGGACGTGGCCACTGGAATCCGTCGTGGCTGGGGTTTGTCAGCCTTTGGGAGGACGACTTCCAACACGCCATTGTTGAGTTTGGCGGCAATGTGTTGGTGATCGACTTCGTCGCTCAGGATGAATGATCGGAGGAAGTCTCCGGTCTCGTATTCCTGGTGCAGCAACCGAGCGTTTTCTGGCACGACCTGCTCCATGCGGCCGAACAACGTCAGTTTGTTGTCCTGCACTTGCAGTTCCAAAGTGTCGAGCGACACGCCGGGCAAGTCGGCTCGTAGGACCAGTCCTTCATCCGTCTCGTAGATGTCGATCGGCGGGGTGAAGACCAATCGTTCAACCGGCGGATGCGGAGCCGGAGTGTTTCCGTTCTTGGCGGTTTGAGTCAGTTCGGTGGTCATGACAAGCCTCGTGGAAACGATTGGAAATTCGTCGCCGCGTTTCGCCAGAACGCGGGAGTGAAGATGTCGTAAATCGCCCGCGTTCTGGCGAAACGCGGTTACCTCAAATGTCACTGGCTAGGTTCCGAACGCAACGGGAATTTGGCGAGGTTTGACCTCTTCGGCCTTGGGCAGATGCACTTTCAAGATGCCGTTGACGAACTCGGCCGAGAGGCTGTCTGCCTTGACGCGATCGGGAAGCGAGATGGATCGCTGCCAGACTCCGCGTGGACGCTCTTGGCGGCGGAAACGTTCCTCGGCCGTCCCTTCCGGACTGGCGTGACGACCGGTCAGGGAGAGCACGCCGTTGGCGATCGTCAGTTCTAACTCCTCGGATTTGACCCCCGGCAGTTCGGCAGTGATGAGGTACTCAGTCGGCAGTTCGTACAAATTGACCGGCGGGTACTGGCGTCCGAATCGCAAACCCTGGAACGACAGATTCACACTTTGCAGCAGGCGATCGACTTCCCGTTCCAGATCGTGAAAGGCGTCCCAACTGTGTCCCCAACGGAAGAGGGCCATGATTGTTCTCCGATTGACAGATGAAAGTAGCCGTTCGTCGCAAAGGCAAAGAGTGTGCCGAGTGTTTCGCGAGTTGGGTTTGCGGCTCTCAAGGTCTTTTCAGAAAGGCAGTTACCTGCCAAGTCGCACATTGGCAGGCGGGCGACTCGACTGCCAAGGTTGCATGAGTCAGACAGGCGAGCGGGGCGGCGTCAGCCCCTCGGTTCCGCGTTGAACTCAACCGGGGGGCTGACGCCGCCCCGCTCGCCTGAAAGTCTCACGAGATTCGCTCGGTTGGAGAGCATTGGCTAAGCTGCTGCCATGAACGCTGACTCCCGCCAAGTGAGGCCGAAAGGGGATCATGTCCGAGTTGAATCCGCATCACGCTGTTTACGTCGGCAGCTTTGACCCGCTCACGCTGGGGCACCTCGACATCATCCGCCGTGGGGCGGGTCTGTTCGATAAGCTGACTGTGGGGATCGGACTCAACCCGGAAAAGAATCCGCTCCTGACTCCGGAAGAACGGGAGTCGATGTGCCGGCAAGTCCTCGCTCCGCTTCAGAACGTCGAAGTGAAGTGCTTCGCGGGACTGACCGTGAACTTCGTGCGTGAGTGCGGAGCGGCCGTGATGCTCCGCGGTGTGCGAACGCTGACCGATATCGAACTCGAATTCACGATGACGTTGGCCAACCGTGCTCTGGATCCGGCCATCGAAACGGTCTTCCTGATGGCTAGTGAAAAGTATTCGCACATCTCCAGCAGCCTCATCAAGCAGATCGCCAGCCTGGGGCGAGGCAACACGGCGGAGCAACTCAAATCGTTTTTGCCGCGCGAGATCATTGCACCGCTGCTGGCGAAATACCCCGATCGACAACCACAGTAGCCGAGTCACTCCGTGACTCGAATCGAGTCACGGAGTGACTCGGCTACTTTTCTCGCAACGAAACTTAAGGAGACTTCTGATGGTCAAAACCGCTTCCACCATGTTGCCGCTGGGAACCGTGGCTCCCGATTTCTCTCTGCCGAATGTCGATGGGCGAGTCGTCTCGCTCAAAGAGTTCAAAGGCTCGAAAGGCTTGCTGGTCGCGTTCATCTGCAACCATTGCCCATTCGTGGTTCACATCCGGCCGGAGTTCGCCAAGTTCGCTCGCGAGTATCAAGCTCAGGGGATCGCGATCGTGGCAATCAACCCGAACGACGCGAAGGCGTATCCAGCCGACGCCCCCGACAAGATGAAAACCGAAGCCGAATCGGCCGGGTATGCGTTTCCGTACTTGTTCGACGAAACACAGTCGGTCGCGAAAGCCTATCGAGCGGCCTGCACGCCGGACCTGTTCCTGTTCGACGGTTCGCAGCGTCTGGTCTATCGCGGCCAGTTCGACGACAGCCGGCCGACCAACGGAGTCCCCGTGAACGGCTCACACCTGCGCGCCGCGTGCGATGCAGTTCTGGCGGGACATGCCATCGAAGAGGGCCAACGACCGAGCATCGGCTGCAATATCAAATGGCGGCCCGGTAACGAGCCCAACTACTTCACTGGACAGCCAGCGGAGTGATTCGTCCGCGCTCGTAGTGACCCGATTTATCGGGTCTCTGGGAAGACCGCATAAATGCGGTCACTACGAGCGCGGAAAGAGCGCATCAGTTCTGCTCGTGCGGTCGCGTGCCTAGCCGCTGTCGCAGCAGCGTCGCGCGGGCGACGTTGCGTTCGGCGGATTCCAACTGCCGCTGCCGCACCTTTTGCAGATGCGCCGGCTGAGTTGTGATCAGCAGCTCGTTGATCGTCGGAATCTCCAGCTTGCCGATCAGGCCGAGGTTGATTCCCAGCCGCACGCTCGACAACAGATGCAGAGTCTCCTCTGAGGTGATGGTCTGCGCGCTGCTCAGGATGCCGAACGCTCGTGAGATCTGATCGTGCAGTCCTTCACGGTTGTCGTGCAGCAGCGTTTCGCGAGCACGTCGTTCGTACTTCAGAATCGACGGGATGACCTCCTGCACCATTTGAATCAACGACTCTTCGCTGTGGCCGAGCGTGACTTGGTTGGAGACTTGATAGAAGTCGCCCATCGCTTGACTGCCCTCGCCGTACAAGCCGCGCACCGCCAGCCGCAGCCGCTGCAACGCCTGAAAGACTTTCTGAAGGTCTTTCGTGAGCACCAGCCCCGGCAGATGTAGCATCACGCTGACGCGAATGCCGGTGCCGACGTTCGTCGGGCAGGCGGTCAGATAGCCCAAGCGATCGTCGAAGGCGAATGTCACTTCGCGGCTGAGCAGGTCGTCGATGCGATTGATCTCTTGCCAGCAGTCGTCGAGCGCGAAGCCGCTGTGAATGACTTGCATCCGCAGATGGTCTTCCTCGTTGACCATCAGGCTGATGTTTTCCTCATCGCTGACCGCGACGCCGCGCGGGCCGGCGGCTTCGGAATGCTCGCGGCTGATGAGCTGCCGTTCGACCAGGAACTGCCGATCCAACGAATCCATGTCGCTGACCGGCAGGAACTCCAAATTGTGCCGCAACGGCAGCACGCTGACGCGATCGCGGATCAGTCCGACGATCTCGGCCTTCGCGGCCTCATCGGCTTTGCTGGGAAACGGGAAGTCGGCCAGGTTGCGAGCCAGCCGAATCCGGCTGGACATGACAATGTCCGATTCCGGCCCCGTGCCGCGCAGCCATTCGCCACAGTGTTGAGCAAGTGCATCCAAATCCACGATCGGTCTCCTTCCGTGCGAGCGTGTTTGTCACGCCACCGAGTTCATCTCGGTGGTTCCCGCGCTTTTGCACTACGCCAGCCTCGAGTTGTTTCGAGAGTAGTGCAGAAGCGCGGGAACCACCGACGCAAGGTCGGTGGCGGGAATGCCACACGCTCTGACGTCGTGTGGCAGAATACCGATTCTGTCGCGGACCGACAGCCGACAGCCGATTTCCCAAACCCGCGCGGCGCTCGTACAGTCCGCGCACAACTTTCCTCAGCGAGACAGCCATGTTCCTCGGCATCGAAATTGGTGGCACGAAATTGCAACTTGGAGTCGGCACAGGCGACGGTCCGCCGTTGATCGCACTGGAACGGAGAACTGTCGAACGCGCGCGCGGAGCGGACGGGATTCGCGAGCAGATTATCGGAGCTGGACGCCTACTGTTCGACAAATACCCGATTGAACGCATCGGCTACGGCTTCGGCGGCCCGGTGAACTCGGCGACTGGCCGAGTTATCACCAGCCATCAAGTCGAGGGTTGGACTGACTTCCCGATCGTCGATTGGACTCGCGAAGCGTTCGGCGTTCCCGTGCGATTGGGCAACGACTGCGACGTCGCCGCGCTGGCGGAAGCGACCTACGGCGCGGGACGCGGACACGGGACAGTCTTCTATATCACGGTCGGCACGGGCATCGGCGGCGGATTAGTCATCGACGGTCGATCGCAAGGAGCCGGGCGACTCGCCATCGCCGAGATCGGGCATCTGCGCCCCGGTCCGCTCGCGGAAGATCCGGATACAACCGTCGAATCGCTTGCCGCCGGGCCGGGCATCGAAGCAGCGGCGCGAGCGCTCGTCACCGGACAAGTTCGGCATCCGCTGATTGCGGCCGGTGGGTTCGCTTCGACAGACATCGACGTCAATTGGTCCGCCGCCGAAGATGACACCGACGATCTGCTTTGCCGATGTCTCGGCGATGTTGAGCAACTGACGGCCAAGCAAATCGCGCAGGCTGCCGCGCACGGAAACCAGATTGCGAAAGCGGCGTTGCATCAGGGCCACGTCGCGCTCGGTTGGGGGATCGCACAGATGGTGACGCTGCTCTCGCCGCGTGTCGTCGTGATCGGCGGCGGAGTCTCGCTGATGGGCGAGGAACTTTTCTTCGAGCCGCTGCTCCGACAAGTTCGGCGTTTCGTTTTTCCACCGCTAGCCGATTCGATCCGGCTGGTCCCGGCGGCTTTGGACGAAGAGGTTGTCGTACACGGCGCGATCGCGCTCGCCGCGAGAGACGATTGAGGTTCCCTGCCGCGCGGCCTACGCTGCCCTCGTCTTCCGACGATCTTTTTTGGGAAAACCTTATGTCGATTCGCGTGAAGTGTGACTCGTGTTCCAAGTCCTTTGCCGTCAGCGATGAGAAGGCGGGCAAACGAGTGCGATGTCCGGGATGCAAAGAGGTGCTCACCGTACCGTCGGACGACGAGGAACCGGAACCGGCACCGCGACCTCGCAAAGCCTCCGGTCAGAAAAAGAAGAAGGCCGCTAAGTCTCAGACACCGTGGCTGCTGATTGGAATCGGTGGCGGATTCTTGGTCATCGCGGGCGTTCTTTTCTTCTTCGCGATGCGAGGGCCGAATAATCCAGCGGATGTGGCTCCGCCCGCACCACCCGTGAGCGGGGCTGCGCCGGCGTTGCCGAATGCCAACGCAGCGACTCCGTCATCCGCGAGTGTTCCAGGCACACCGACGTCGAGCACCGCTGCGTCAACCGCCAGCACACCGGTTGATGTCGCTTGGACGGTCAAAGCTGACCCGGTCGCTCTGCCAATCGAGTGGCCAGAAGAATGGAAAGCGAAAGTGGACGTCTTTGGGAGCGCTTCCGAGGTCTTGTTTCCAAGGTCGCTCAGTCCGTTCGTCATGGACCTCGAAGTTGGAGCCGAAGTGCGCGGCGGCCAGGTTTGGAATCTCACGACGGGCCAAAAGCTGCACACGTTCAATGGCAAGACCGGACCGCTGAGCCCGCCCGAGCGGCGGCTGAGTTCCGATGGCAAGTACCTGTTGGGCAAGGTCGTCGATAAGGAGAACAACACGAAGCTGGAAATCTGGTCGTTGGAGACCAGTCAGCTCGTGCGTCAGATCTCAGCTGATGTCGCGGGCATGAATCTGGCGTTCGCCGATTTTCTACCGGGAGATCGCGTCGTCACCATCACGACCGGTAAACAGGGGGATAAGAATGCCCCGCATCGACTGCGCGTGTTTAATCTCAATTCAGGCGAGCAACTGCTGCAATCTGGTGACGACAATTTGTTGGAACCGCGCAATGCCGTCTTCAGCCACGGCCGGCGATACCTCGCCAGTTATTCGCGAGCGGTGCGCGGTGAACTGGTGATCTACGACACGCAGACCTGTCAGCTCGTCGCGAAAAAACTGATGAGCGGGAAGGGGACTGACTCGGTTGAAGCGGCGGGGTTCTCTCCGTTGGGTGACAAGATCGCGGTCGCGATGGGTGGATATAACGTATGCCGGATCGTGGTGCTCGACACCGCGACCAGTAACGAAGTGCAGGAGCATCGTTATCCCGCCAGCTTCAGGAATCTCGTGCCCGGCCTGCTCTACACAGGCCCAACGATTGATTGGTTCCCCGACGCCAGCGCGTTGCTCTTAGGCGGAACCGTGGCCATTGATCTCGTCAGCGGACGTTTGGTGTGGTCGCTGTTCACGGCCCCGAACGAATACAGCCTGGACAATACGAATCGCCGACTACCGGTGCCCGGCGGATTTCTCACCATCAGCGGCAAAGTGAACAAGGCGAAATTCTCTCTGCTGCCGTTCGATGCGAAGTTCTTGTCGTTGGCTCAATCGCTGTCGACGAACAACTCTCTCGATGCGCTGATTAAGCCGAGCCAAAAGGTGAGCCTCGACGTGAAAGTCGAAAAGCTCCTCTTTGGAACTCCCGAGGAAACGAAAAAGACGCTGGAGGGAACGTACCGCGAGATCCTCGAAGCTGCGGGCTTTGAGTTGGCGGACAATCAATCGGTCGTCTTCAAGGTCTCGTACAACGAAGCCGCGGCGGGCAAGTTCGATTCCTTCATGCGCGGCCCGATCGGCGGCGGTGCTACGCCTTCCGTCGTAGGGACAAAGGCAATGCTCAACCTCGAATGGGCCACCAATCAGAACGAGTCGCTGTGGAAACACCCTTTTGAGTTCGCTCCCAGAACCATCAGCGTCAAAGGGGAATTCACCGCCGAAGCCGCTCGCAAAAGCATGTTCGAGCAACTTCAAAGTTTCGCCTTCAGCCAGCCGCTGCCGTATTATCTCTCGACCGACAAGCAAACGATGCTCCCCACCTTCACGACGGTCGTGCGTGAATAACGTCCCCAAACGTCATCGAGGCCCGACGCCGGAAGTGACAGCGATGTTGCAGCCGATTGCCGCCAGGCATAAAAGGAAGCCGATGTTTGCGTCCTACCGAATTGGGGTACTCACAGCATGAGCGTTCGCAACACCTTGGTGATGGTTGTCCTGTCGCTGGGAAGCTTCTGCCGCGCGGCAGAGTTGCAGGTCAGCCCGACGACGATTTCCCTCGACCGGCCAGAAGCTTCGCAGCAGATCCTCGTCACGGAAGTCGATGGCGAGCGGCGACGCGATGTGACCCGCGAGGCTCGCTACGAGATTGCGGCTCCGGCCATTGCCAGCATTGCAGCCGACGGACTTCTCCGGCCCGCAACGGAAGGGACGACGCAGCTCAATGTGAAGTTCGGCGACAAGACCCTCAACGTGCCGATCACCGTTTCCGGCTTGCAGAAGCCGGTGCCCGTCTCGTTCAGTTATGAGGTCGTCCCCATTCTGACCAAAGGACGCTGCAATGCCGGCGGATGCCACGGGAAAGCGGAAGGCCAAAACGGATTCAAACTCAGCCTGTTTGGCTTCGACGCGGCGGCTGATTACGACGCGCTCTTCAAAGAAGCCAAGGGCCGACGCGTGTCGTTGACGGAACCGGCGAAGAGCCTCTTGCTGCTGAAAGGAACAGCAACCGTGCCGCATGGCGGCGGACGGAAGATTGAACTCGGCAGCGCGGCCGAACATCGCTTGCGACGCTGGATCGCCGAAGGTGCGACATTCACCGCGACTGGCGAGCGGGGCGGCGTCAGCCCCCCGGTGGCAACGAACAACGCAGCGACAACCGTGGGGCTGACGCCGCCCCGCTCGCCAGATGCGGAGCGGCAAATCGTCGGCATCGACGTCGAGCCGGCCCAAGTCGTCATCGCGGCGAACGGCTCGCAACAGTTACGAGTCACCGCCATCGACGACCTCGGCGGCAAACGCTGTGCAACGGTCGAAGCCGATTACATCTCGAATGCCACGCACATCGCCGACGTAAATTCGCGCGGCCTGCTGCAAGCCAGCGATGTGCCCGGCGAGGCGGCGATTCTCGTGCGGTATCTCGGACACGTCGCTGTGTGCCGAGCCGTGATGCCGCGACCGGGAAGCACTTTTGTTCGGCCGGCCGAGAACAACTTCATCGACAAGCATGTCTTAGACAAACTGACTCGGCTGGGCATTCCTCCCAGCGAACCGATCGACGACGCGACCTTCATCCGGCGTGCGTTCCTCGACGTGATCGGCACGCTCCCCACGGCCACTGAAGCTCGCGCGTTCATCGGCGATGCGTCAGCCGACAAACGAGCGAAGCTCGTCGATGCCCTGCTGCAACGCCCGGAGTACGCCGAGTACTGGGCGATGAAATGGTCTGACCTGTTGAAGGCTGACACACTGAAGATCACCCCGAAGGGAACGGTCGGGCTGACTCGTTGGTTGCGCAAGCAGTTCACGGCGAACCGACCGTACAACGAAATGGTCCACGAGATTCTCACGATTCAAGGACCGACACAAAGTGAAAGTCCGGCTTCGTTCTTCAAATCGCTCGACTCGCCGGAAGTGACCAGCCGAGCGATCAGTCAATTGTTTCTCGGCGTGCGGATCGAGTGCGCTCAGTGTCATCACCATCCCAGCGAACGCTGGAGCCAAGACGACTACGCGGGGCTCGCCGGATTCTTCTCCGGCACGGTGGTCAAGAAATTGCCGGACGGCACCGATGCGATCGTCGCTCGCGCGGGAACCGATCAGAAGCATCCGCGCACCGGCGAACTCGTCCCGGCGCGAGCGCTCGGCGCGACAACTGCGGACTTCACAAACGTGATCGACCGCCGAGTCGTGCTCGCCAACTGGATGACCGCCTCCGACAACCCGTTCTTCACGAAGGCGATTGCGAATCGACTCTGGTCGCATTACTTCGGCCGAGGACTCGTCGAACCCATCGACGACAACCGCGCGACAAATCCCGCGACCAACGAACCGCTGCTCGCCGCGCTCGAAGCGCATCTCAAAGAAGTGAAGTACGACCTCAAGACGTTCACCCGCACGCTGCTGCTGTCGCGAGCTTATCAGCTCGGATCAGCGACTGATCTGAACCGCGATGACCGCCAGCACTTCTCGCACGCTCGGCCGAAGACGCTGCCGGCCGAAGTGCTGCTCGATGCGATCAGCCAGACGACTGGCGTCCCCGAAAAATTCAACGGCTGGCCCGACGGAGTCCGTTCAATCCAAGTTTGGGACAATCGCATGCCGTCGTACTTCTTCCGCATCTTCGGCCGCCCCGTGAGAGCCACCGTCTGCGAATGCGAACGGAGCAACGAACCCAGCATCTCGCAGGCGTTGCACCTGCTGAACTCTCCCGAAGTCCACGCCAAGCTGTCCCACCGCCACGGCCTGGCCCGCAAACTCGCCGCGACTCCCAAGTCCAACGACGAACTGGTCGATGAAATCTACCTGAGCACTCTCACCCGCTTCCCCACCGCCGAAGAAAAAACTCTGATGGCCTCCGCCTTCGAGGCCGCCGGAACGAATCGGCATCAAGCGGTCGAAGATGTACTCTGGGCCGTGCTGAATACAAAAGAGTTTCTCTACAACCATTGAGTTAGACTTCAAACATTGTGACCGCTCCGAAACCTCGTTCTGTCGTTGTGATGTGCGCTGGGTTGGCCCTCGTGGGATTGTTCATCGAGACTGTCCCGCCCGACGACATGACCGTAACGGCGATTGGCGAAACGATGATGCGAATTCAAATGCACATGAAATCGCAGCGTGACTATCCGCGAGATTTGTCTGAACTGCCGAAGCTCGACGGACACACGAATCAAGTCACTGACGGATGGGGTAGAACGCTTCTGTATTCGGTGGATGAGATGGGTGTCATCTCACTGACAAGCTTCGGACGTGATGGTAAACCCGGTGGCGATGGATTGGATCAGGACATCGTTCATCGGCAGCGGACACGAGACGACGACGGCAAACTCAACATTGACGAAGAACTCTGGGATGTGACGTCTGAGATTTGGCCTGATTGATCGATGAAGGTTATCTCGATCTGCGAGATCGTTTCTCATGTTTTCAGCGGTGTTGATCCCCCGGTATTCAGTGCAAAATAATGAAAGGTGACATCCTCGTTCGATGATCGCGACTCTTCCACAATCTGACTCGTTGGCGGACATGCTCCACCGATTAGGTGATGTCCCGTTGGAGCGCGTACTGGCTCACCCTGCGCCAGGCACCGCGACCTCTGAAGACGTACTGCGACTCTGCGATGGCGATGACAAGAGGTTGTGCGAACTCGTGGACGGCGTATTGGTGGAGAAAGCGATGGGACACCGCGAATCGCGATTGGCGTTTTGGCTGGGAGTTCAAATCGCCAAGTACCTAGAGACGAATCCGCTTGGCATCTTGACCGGTGCCGATGGGCCGTATTCGTTGGAAGAAGAGCAGATTCGGTTTCCGGACGTGGCCTTCATTTCGTGGGACAACATTCCATCCGATGCGGACCCGAATACGCCGATGCCCGACTGGACCATCAGCCTCGCAGTCGAAGCGATCAGCCCTGGAAATACGCGCGGCGAGATGAAGCGGAAACTCAAAGACTATTTCGCGGCGAGTGTCGAGTTGGTGTGGTATCTCTATCCTATCGAGCGAGTCGTGCGCGTTTACACGTCCGAAGTGGATTGCCAAACGCTGACCGATGCCGATGAACTGGACTGCGGCGACGTACTACCGGGATTCCGAGTTTCTGTTCGAGAGTTGTTTGATGCCGGTCAATTGCGCCGGCCGACGAGATAGCGACCACTTGTAGGAGTCTGAATGATGTTGAACTTCGCATTTCGCAATTCCGGCCATCGTTTCTGCGACGGCCTGACTCGACGGCACGCACTGCGGCTCGGAGCGACCAGCCTGTTCGGTGGCCTGACGCTGCCGCAACTTCTGCGCGCGGAAGAGGCCAACAAGTCCGAACGAGTCCGCGAGGCGAAAGCCAAGTCGTGCCTGTTCATTTTTTTGGAAGGTGGTCCTCCTCAACAGGACATGTGGGATCCAAAACCGGAGGCTCCGTCCGAGATTCGCGGGCCGTTCGAGCCGATCTCGACCGCGTTGCCAGGTGTGATCTTCACCGAGCACTGCCAGAACTGTGCGAAGATCGCCAACAAGTTCACCGTCGTCCGCAGCCACAGCCACGCCGATAACGGACACGCGACCGGTTATCACTACGTCATGACCGGCCGGCGCGCCGCGTTCGCCGACGGCGAGTATCCGATCCCGACCAATGAGCTGTTTCCGTCGCTTGGATCAATCGTCGCGCGCGAACTCGGCAGCAGCGGCACCGTGCCGCCATACATCAACATGCCGCATCCGATGTCGGCCGGCGGACCGGGCTTCTTCGGGGCCGAGTTCTCTCCGTTCGTCATTGAGGCCGATCCGAGTCAGCCGGACTTCGAAGTCCGCGACCTCGCCAAGATCGACGGCGTGTCGAGCCAGCGTTCCGCGCTGCGTCAAAAACTGCTGGCGGGTCTCGAACAACGCCAACCTCGTACCGGCCGAGCCGCCGCGATGAGCACCTATTACCAAAAAGCTCGCGACCTCATCACGTCGCCGGAAGCTCGCAAGGCGTTCGACATTCAGTCGGAACCCGCCAACGTGCGCGAAGCCTATGGCATGACGCAGATTGGCCAGAGCGCGTTGCTCGGCCGACGCTTGATCGAAGCGGGTTGCCGATTCGTCGGCATTGATGGTCCGGGTTGGGACGTCCATTTCAATTGCTTCCCCAGCTTGGTCAATGACCTGATTCCTCCCGCCGACAAGATGTTTGCCGCGCTCATCACCGACATGGAACAACGCGGCCTGCTCGATAGCACGCTGGTCGTGATGATGGGGGAAATGGGCCGCACTCCGCGCGTGAACGCGCAAGCGGGCCGCGATCACTGGTCGATGGCCCAGTGCATCCTGTTCGCCGGTGGTGGAGTGAAGCCCGGCCAAATCATCGGCTCGACCGACAAGCAGGCCGCGTATCCGACTAGCGATCCGATCAGCGTGGCCGATCTGCTGCGCACGATCCATACGCTGCTCGGCATCGACGCCGACCGCGAATACGACGACCCGCTGGGCCGCCCCGTGCCGCTGGTCAACGGCGGCAAGGTGATTCCGGGACTCATTGCCTAGCGATGCGATGCCGCAAAGTAGACGAGTCACTCCGTGACTTGATTCGAGTCACGGAGTGACTCGTCGACTTTGTGCTTCGAGCGACGGACGTTACTTGGAAGTCTTCGGCCGTTCGCGAATCTGCTTGGCGAGGAACTTGGCGGTTTCATCGCCGATGACGTGATAGCCGGCGAGATTCGGATGCCGGTCGCCGAACCAGCCGGGCAGGTCGCGGAAGTGGGCGTCGAGCCGATTGTCTATCACGACGATCGAGTTCCCTTGCACGAACGGCTTGACCCACTCGCGATGCTGCTCCGGAATCTTATCGAGTGCATAGCGGCGGTAGTTGAGCATGTTCGGCCCGTGAGTCAGTTCCGTTTGATACCGCGTGTAGACATCGAACAGCGGCAGCTTCTCGTCTTCGGCGACTTGCTTGATCAGCCCGTTGATCCGCGTGTCATTCTCCGGCGCGAGATAGGGGATGATCGTCGTCGGAAAGATCTTGGCCTGCGGAAAGTCCCTGTGCAGCCGAGCAATCAAGTCGCGGAAGTCCTTCGGAAAGTTGTTCGCGAAGTCCTCACGTTTGCTGTTGTCGTTCAAGCCGTAACGAATGAAGACGTAGTCAATGCCAGGCAGCTTGGCGATCTCGCGTTCGTAGCGTCCGCCGGTCAGCAGTCCGTGAATGAACTCGCCGTCGCGTCCCTGATTGAGGACGTTGGCCGGCGGCAAATCTTTCTCGGCCGCCAGCAGCAAACGAATCACGTCCTCCAAGTGCGGCCCATCGCGATGCGTCACACGGCAGACACTCCCGATCGTCGTGCTGTCACCGAGCAACAGGATTTGCAGCTTCCCTTCATGCTCGGCCTGGATGAAATCTGTTCCAGCCGAAAACAGAATGGCCACTCCCAAAACGACAGACAGGCTGCGGGCAAGAAACTTCGGCATGACGATGACTCCTGAAAACGTGAACGGAGAATGGCCGCCCTCGGCCGTCTTGAAGATTCGTCATCCAATCACGTGCAACACAGACAGGCAAGAGTGCCCAACCGCGGACTGGCCCGGTGAGGGTCTGGTCTGCCGCGATGGCGTCGAGTTATTCGGCCGGGGCTTGGCTTTGGTCAAGTCGCCAGTGGATCAGACTCAGGGCCGCGCGGAGTGGCCTCGGCCAGTGCTCAGCAAGTCGTGACAAAGATTTTGCGTCTCCTTTCCGACGAAATGCGAAACTTCAAAACTGGCGTATCAGGTCCGTGTCAGCCTTTTGCCTTTTTGAGACGCTGGACCCACAATGCCGCCCCGTTGGTTCGATTCCAAAACCTCACAGGGAGCCTGCCTCATGCGAACATTCCTTCGTCCTGCCGTGCTGCTTGGTTTCAGCGTTGTCGTCGCGTCTGCGTGGTTGGTCGCGAACGCCGCGGACTCGAAGGGGATCGCCGCGATCACCGTTGAGGAAGCGAAGCAAGATCCCGATTTCGCCATTCAAGGCGAGTACGAAGGGCAGCTCGGCGGTCAGGACGATAAGCAGAAGTGGGGTCTGCAAGTGATCGCGCTGGGGGACGGCAAGTTCCACGCAGTGGCGTACGCCGGTGGATTGCCGGGCGCTGGTTGGGACAAGAACGAAAAGGTCGAAGTCGATGGCAGCGCGAAGGACGGCGTCGCGACGTTCAACGGTGAAAAGGGTTCGGCCACGATCAAAGACGGGATTGCCTCCATCAAAAACTCGGATGGCAAAGCGGTGGGTGAGATGAAGCGTGTCGATCGCAAAAGCCCAACGATTGGCAAGAAGGCACCGGAGGGGGCGGTCGTGCTGTTCGATGGTAAGTCGGGAGACGCTTTCACTGATCCCAAGAAGTTCGTCGATGGCCTGATGTCGCAAGGCATCACCAGCAAGCAGAAGTTTCAAGACTTCTCGTTGCACATGGAGTTCCTGCTGTCGTACGTGCCGGCTGGCCGCGGTCAGGGCCGAGCCAATTCCGGCTGCTACATGCAGGGCCGTTACGAGGTGCAGATCCTCGACAGCTTCGGCCTCTCTGGCGAGCACAACGAATGCGGCGGGATCTACACGATCAAGAAGCCCGACGTGAATATGTGCCTGCCGCCGCTGGTCTGGCAGACCTACGACGCTGACTACACTGCGGCCCGCTTCGATGCGGATGGCAAGAAGACGACCAACGCCAAGCTGACGGTCTCGCACAACGGCGTGCAAATTCACAAAGACGTCGAGCTACCGAAGGCCACTACCGCCGCACCTGTCGCTGAAGGTGCGGAACCCGGCCCGATCTACATTCAAGATCACGGCAACCCGATTCGCTTCCGCAACATTTGGGTTGTTGAGAAGAAATAGCTCTGCTGTGTTTGGCGGCAGGTCGCGAGCGGAGACTTGGGAGAATGGCCCCGAACAGATGGCTTACGATCGCAGAATGGTCGCTCTGCGCCCTTGCGTGTGAAGTAGGTTTCGGCTTCAGCTTGGGCTTCAATCCGGGGTGGGCCAACGGTTGGCCCCTCGGACTCACGATCAACTCCATTTGGTCCGTCAGCATGAGCGTCCTGTTCTTCCTGCTCCTGATGACTGCAGCGGTTGGATTGGGGGCGATCATCGGCGCGGCGTGCTCCCACTACAGCGTCGGTCTTCGGCATGGCGGAGCGGTTTACACGACCTGGCTGGTATGTGCCTGTTTCTTAGCATTGCTGGCGAGCCACTTGGCGTTCAGAGAGGTCTATGCTTCGACCCTGGAGATGTGGCCCAACGGGTACAATCCTTGAGCCGGAGGTAACGGCGAATGCAGAACACTGCACCGAGCTTGGGAATTAGAACTAACTGACGAACCGCTTGTGACCGGTGGCGTCGAACTCGGCGAGCGTGTTGTTGAGTTCGTGCTGAATCGCCGCGAGTCGACCGGCGTCGGTGATTTTCTTCCCCGCACGATCGGTGACGTAGAACGCATCCAGCACCTGGTCGAGGTGCGTAGCGATCTTGGCCAGGTCGATCGACAACTCCAACCGAAAGATCGCGCGGCTGATCGTGTAGAGCAAGCCCGGCCGGTCATGCGCGAAGACACAGACAATGTTGCAGCGGTCGGACGAGTCGTTGTCGATCGTCACGCGGTTGGACAGATCGCTGATCGGAGCTTTCGCGGTCCCCCAATCGAAGCGGCGTGAGCGCTGAAACATCTCATCGACTTTGACTTCCTTGCGGAGCACGCGGCCGATCGCTTCGCCGACGGCATCCATTCGTTCCTGCGGGACCGGACCGGTGAAGTCGGTATCGCGGACGTCAAAGACGTCGACGACGATGCCGTCCGTCGTCGTGCAAATTTGAGCGGACAGGATCTCCAACCGCTGCGACGTCAACGTGCCGGCGATGCGGTGGAAGCAGCCTTCCGAGTGCTGCCGATCGAGCACGATGCGATACTCGACCGTGTCGGTCCCGGCATCGTGAGTCGCTGTCACAACGATTTGCCCCGGCTGCAAGCGGCGGATGATTTCCAAGTCGGAGGCGATGCGGTTGCGCGGCGTGCCGAGCAAATAGTGCGGCGGGAACTGCTTCAAATGCTGATCGAACCAGTGGGCGAGTTGTTGCCGCTCCTCATCGGCCGCACTGTTGGGGATCAATGTCGTCGTGACATGCTCGCGGACTTTGTCGAGTCGTTCTTCTTCCAGGAACTTCGCATGTTTGCCGCTGAGAATCAGCATCGACCGGTTGTAGAGATCAGTGAGCAACCCCGCCTTCCAATCGTTCCAAATGTCGGGGCCGACGGCGGAGATGTCGGCCACGGTCAGCACGTAAAGCATCGTCAGCCGCTCGGGGCTGCCGGCTAGGTGGCTGAATCTCGCCAGTTCACCGGGGTCGGCGATGTCGTGCCGGAACGCGACATCCGCCATGACCAGATGCTTGTGGACCAGAAACATCAGCAGTTCGCGCTGCGTCTCCAGCAGACCGAAACGGACGGCGATCTTTTCGGCGATGCCGCGTCCAACGTCCGAGTGATCCTCGACCCCTCCCTTGCCGATATCGTGCAGCAACATCGCGAGGTGCAACACGGCTTTGAGTTTGACCTCACGGTACGCGGCTCCGATCGGACTATTGACCTTTTCCAAGGATTCAACGATCGACATGGCTCGCAGCGTGTGCTCATCGACGGTGTAGCTGTGATAGGCGTTGAATTGCAGCAGGCAACGGACGCGAGCGAATTCCGGCAACACGATTTCCAGCACGCCGGTGTCGTGCATCGCCCGCAGCGTCGCGCCCAGGTAGCCGCGCGGTTCGAGGATCTCCAGGAACAGTCGCGAACATTCGGAATCGACGGTCCCGCCCAGTTTGGGGGCCGCCTGGCGAATGCGTTCGAGCACTCGCGGCGCGATCGACACACGCTTCCGCGCCGCCGTCAGAAATAGCCGCAGGACGCTGTGCAGATCGGAACACACCACATCCAGCCGCCCTGCCGAGACATCCAATCGCAAGTGACCAACCAAGAAATGCCCGTCCTGTTTCCGCATCAACAACCGGTCGAGCAGCCAATCTTTCAGCGGCATTCGGCGATGCCGCGCGATAAATCGCGCGACCACCGCCGAGATCAAGGATGTGTGCTGGAAGTACTCCTGCATAAAGCGTTCGACCGGAAGCTGCGCCGGACTCGCGGCAATGCCACGCTTCTCCGCGATCCGCAGTTGCTCTTCCCGAGTCAGCCGGTCCTGCGGCTTGCCCGCGGCGAAGTGCAGGTCCAGTCGAATCTTCATCAGGAATTCCTGCGCGGAGATCAGATGCCGAGCATCGTCGCTCGTCAGCGCCCCGTTCAGTCGCAGCGAGTCAATGTCGGCAACTCCATACCACGCGAAGCCGACCCACCGCAGCAAATGCAGATCGCGCAAGCCGCCGCGCGAACATTTGATATCCGGCTCGAGCTGCTGCACCGCTCCGCCATGCTTGGCCAACTCCGCGTCGCGATTGGCGATGGCGGACTCAAAGAAGGCTCGCCGCCGCCGTCGTACGACGGTCCGCTCAAACTTCCGTTTAAGCTTGGCGATCAAATCTTCCGACCCCCACAGCGACTGCATCTCCAGCAGAGAGGTCGCAATGCTCGAATCGCCCAGAGCCATCGCGATCGCTTCGCTCGGCGTGCGGACGCTGCGACCAAGGTCCAGCTTCGCGTCGTACAAACTGTGCTGGCAGCGGTTCGTGACCTGCTTGAACTCATCGCCGACCGACGGCTCGTACAAAAACATCAAGTCGATGTCGGAATACGGAGCCAACTCGCCACGCCCCGTCCCACCCACCGCAACCAGCGCCGAACGCCGAGCCAATTTCTCCGCCACCTCCGGCGGAACGATCGACAATGCTTCCAGCCATTGCTCGATAACAAACGCTCGAAAGCCATCCGACAGCGTTGTTGCCGTCTGCACGCCACCCGCACCATGCTCGAATTGCTTCCGGCCACGCTCGCGAATTTCGGCAATGCGACTGCGGAGAGATTCCAGATGGTTGGCATTGATCGCGGAAGTAGTCGTGGTCATGCGGCGTCAAGAATTAGAAAGCGTCGGGGCCATCCATTTCGGAACGGGCGAACTATCGGCTGATGAACCAAAAATGTCGAACGAGTCTGCCAAGGGAGTGCCCACGAATCTTCGCAAAGACAGACTTACCGTCCCCTCGGCTGACGAATTCTTTTTACACGCGGGTCAGGCTGGAAAGTCTGACCGACAATGCTGGCATCGTCAGTTGTGGTCATGCCCGGTGAGTCGCTGTTCGACCTGATCGGCCTGAGCCGCGATTTCGAGAACGCTGCGGCGAATCTCTTCCGGGGCAACGGTCGAGCGGGGATAGGCGTTGATCACCACGAACATTTTTTGCCCGTCGATCTCGCGAATCGCCAGACTGCCGTGCAGGACGACCGCGTTTTGCAACAGGGCTTGCTCGTAGAAACTTGGAGTCGCGGGGCAACAGATCGAATACAAAAGCAGGACTCGCTCGTTGGCGGCGTGCGAAGTCGGTTCCAGGAGGACCCGCTGCTTGCGATCTCCCGGCAACTGCCGCGTGACACAGTAATTCTCGCCGTTGCGGACCCAAGTCACCGTGGTTTCATTGCCGAAGGCTTCGATGAGCAACGATTCGAGATCACGTTCCAGACCCAGCACGGCGTGCAACAACAGCGAGGCTGCCGCCGCGTCCGCCGGTCTTTCACTCGGATTCGCCGCCGTCAGCAGAGCCACGCACTCGGCCACCTCCAGCGACAACTCCGGCCGCAAGTCGTGGACATTCGGAACCGGCTCGGTGCGCCCGCATCGAACCAGCTCCGCGAACGAAACTTCGCGCCACGGCAAGCGGCCGATCAGCATCTGGAACAGGCAGAGTCCCAGCGCATACACATCGCTGGCCGGCGAGGCTCCTTGTCCCTGAAGAAGTTCCGGAGCCATGTAGTTGGGAGTTCCGCAGATCACCTGGTCCGGCGAAGTCACTTCGGTGGGCAGTCGCCGCTTGGCGAGACCAAAGTCTCCGAGCTTCGCGATTCCCGATCGTGTCAGCAGCACGTTGTCTGGTTTCACATCGCGATGCACGATCCCGGCTCGATGCGCGGCGGCCAATCCGTCCGCCACCATCGTGGCCAGCCGCAAGGCTCGGTCGGCTGGCAGCGGTCCTTCCTCGCGAATCAACTGCTGGAGCGACTGTCCTGGAACGTATTCCATCTCCAGAAAATGCATGCCTCCCAACTGACCGACCGCGTGCAGCGTGACAATGTTGGGATGAATCAATGCCGCCGCCGCTTGTCCCTCGTGAAGAAACTGAGCGATCAATTCCGAGTCACAAGCACCGCGCCGAGGGGACAAAATCTTCAGGGCACAATGCCGCCGGAGATCGTCATGCAGAGCCAGATAGACGCGCCCCATCGCTCCCGCGCCGACCAGCGAGACGCACTGATAGACGTGAAGTTTGCGTCCAATCAAAGCATCGTCGTTGAGCCGAGACCCTTCGAGAATGGCCGCAATCTGCGCGACCGCCAGTTCGGGAAATCGAGTCGCGTAGTCACTGACCGACAGAGGTTCGCGCCGCATGACGCGAAAATCGGCCTCCAAACCGAGCAGTTCGAGCAGCAGCGACTCGCGTTCCCGCGGCGGCAGTCCGCTCAGGTAACTTTCAATTACGGGTGCCTGCCCGGCCGACAGCGCCTGCTCGAACTCGTCACACCGAGTATTGATTCTGCGCGCCGTCGCGATCGACTCGGAGACTTCGTCACTCATCGCCAGTTCCTCTGCTCCAGGCCCATTCGCCGATCATCCGGCAAACCAGTGAGCGTGGTGTGGACTTCATTCATAGACTACACGAATCGCGACACACGCGAGAAAGATTTGTTGAACTGCATGGCTGCGGACGTCGCATCGGAATTCGCGGGACACCATAATCGAACCGCTGTCGAATGGCCTCCGTTCAAAACACTTTGAGGAAACCGTGATGCTTTCTGGAGATGCTGCGGTCACGGAAGTCACGGAGTGGCTGCGACGGTTGGAGGCCGGGCATGATCTGGCGGCGCAGCGGCTGTGGGATGTGTTCTTTGAACGCTTGGTGCGCTTAGCCCAAGAGCGAATGCGAACCACCGATCGCCGGATCGCCGATGCCGAAGACATCGCTCTGAGCGCCTTCGCCAGCTTTTGCCGAGGCGTGGAGAACCAGCGATTTCCTGAACTGAGCGACCGGCAGGGGCTATGGCGGTTGTTGGTCAGCATCACGATTCACAAGCTGCTGCATCTGCAACGGGACCAGAATCGGCTCAAGCGTGGTGGAAACTTCCGCGCGGCCGAACCGCGCGGCGACTCCGACGCCGACCGCTCCGCCGTGGACCAGATCATCAGCCGCGAGCCAACTCCCGAATTCGCCGCGCAAGTGGCGGAGCAATACGACCTCTGGATGCGTGCGTTGAACAGCGAAGAACTCACACGCCTGGCGGAATGGAAACTTGAAGGCTTCACCAACGACGAGATCGCCGCGAAAAGCGGACGCACGACGCGCACCGTCGAACGCAAGCTGAACCTGATCCGAAAAATCCTGGTCCACGAATTGTCCAAGGGCCAGTGAGCCGGTGATTCACGGCTCGCGGCAACCGTTCAACCTGGGGTCGCCACTTCGGCGTCCGGGTCGGGCCAGCGGATGAGTTGCCGCTCGCGCTCCTTTCGAAATTCTTCGAGCGGGTCGATGAGGGGGTCGATTTCCTCTTCCATGACTTTGAAGAAGCTCGAACCAAGCACACCGAGAATGCCCGCAAAGACGGCGAGGCCGGAGATGAATGTGAACATCACGATGGTTCGTCCCAAGGTCGTCACGGGGCTGAGATCGCCGTACCCGACGGTCGCCACCGTGACCATGGTGAAGTACACGGCATCGAACAGGTTGGTGAACTTGTCGGGCTGCGCCACGTGTTCGGTCTCGAAGACGGCCACCGAACAGAAAATCCCAATCACCGACATTGAAAAGCACAGCGGTTGCAGCGCCGGAGCGGCTCGATAGAAACCCAACGCGACCAGTTGCAGAGAACGCGAGTAGCGAAAGAACTTGAGCAGCCGAAAGACTCGCAATGTGCGAATGAGATGCAGCCAGTCGGCCGGCAGACAGAAGCCGATCCAGAATGGTGCGATCGAAATCAAGTCGATGAATCCCAACGCCGAGTGTGGGTAGTGCCAGCCGTAATGATCCTGCGCGTCATCGACCCAGCGCAGGACGTACTCGACGGTGAAGCAGACCGCGATGAAACATTGCCACCACCAAAAGACCGGGTGGGCGGTTTCCGTCGCGCTGGCTCCCGTGGAAATCTCGACGAGGTAAGCGACCGTCCCCGCCAGGATCAGGAACTTGAGCCACGGGTCGGCTGCTTTGAGAATGCTCGCGACTTTGGGCATGGATTCACTTTCGCCAAGGGACGAATCCGACTTAGCCTCGGATGAGATGCGGGACGAAGCGGCTGGTGTTGTGAGTGATCGGGTTCTCGTCTTCGCGAATGCCCAGTCCACACGCGGCGTCGCCGATGATCCAGCTTCCGAGGACGGCATGTCCGCGTCCCATGTTCGGCAGCGGATGAAACGCTTGATAGACCACTGCTTCTTCGGAGTACGGACCTTCCGTTTCTTGCAGCACCTGCCCGCGTCGGACGAGCTGAATGTTGCTCCCCTCGCGAGACAGAATTGGTTTGCGAACAAAATCCTCCGTGAGCGGTTCCCACGCGGCGGGCAGCAGGTACTCACAAGTCGGAAACAGCTCCCATAATAGAACCAGCAGTGCCTTGTTCGAGAGCAGCATTTTCCAGGGCGGCTCGATCCAGTGTGTCTTCGACGTCAGCAAGTGGGTCGCGAACTCTTCGCCGAGCATCCATTCCCACGGATAGAGCTTGAACAGGCAGTCGAGCGGCACGTTGTCTGCCCCGACGAACGTCCGGCGTTTCGAGTCGAAGCCGATGGCAGACACATCGAGATAGTCCGTGACGATGCCCCCTTGAGCGGCCGTGTCCCGCAGGTAGGTGATGTTCCCGAAGTCTTCCTCGTGCCCCTCGGTCGCCGCGAAGCTGAGCCGTTTCAGGCCGTGATCGCGCAGATATTTCCAAGCGTCGATCAGTTGCTCGTGCAAGCTATTGAACTGATCGAGTTCGGGATGCACGGCCTCCAGCCATTGCCATTGCACGACAGCCGCCTCGAACAAAGCCGTCGGAGTGTCCGCGTTGTACTCCAGCAGTTTGGGCGGCGTCCGGCCATCGTAGGCGAGATCGAAGCGTCCATAGACCGTCGGCTCGTCGTTGTCCCAGCTTGCGCGAATCCACTCGCGAAACTTTGAGGGAATCCGAAACTCGTCGAAGCGATCTTCATCAAGTACGACTTGGACTGCTTGCAAACACATCTCGTGCAACGTGTTCGTGGCCGCTTCGATCTCCTCGATCTCCGCCAGCGAGAACTCGTACCAACCCGCTTCGTCCCAATACACATCGCCGTCGATTGTGTGGTAGGTGAAGCCCAGCTCTTCGACATCGCGACGCCAATTCAAGCGCGGTGGAGCAGTCACGCGACGCATTACGAGCCTCCCGAAAAATGGAAACCCGACGAGCCAAATCCGCCGTGCGACACATGACTCGATCCGCTCGAACTATGTGACGAAGTGGCGGACCCGGAGTGCGAGCCGCTATAGGTCGGGCCGAACCACGATCGGTGCGATGACCCGTAGTGCGAACCGTGACTGGAGGAAGTCGCGGGCGGGCACTTGGGTTTTGGCGGCTCACCCGGTTTTGCGGGGACGTCGCAGTCGCTCGCCGACTGCTGAGAATGCGGCGCATGGATCGTGTTGGTCGGGCCTCCACAACCAAACGCGGTCATGGCAGGAACCAGCAGGGTCAGCGCAACTTTCGTACTTCGTTTCATGACAAGATTCCTCCAGTGGAGATCCGTTGGTAGCCGCGAGCTTGTTGAAAAAAACTCCGCCACCCTGCTTGCCAGGGTGGTTCCCGCGCTTCTGCACTACCGAAGTCTCCGCGTTTTTTTGAGTAGTGCAGAAGCGCGGGAACCACTGGGACAAGCCCAAGTGGCGAGAACTTCAACAAGCTCTGGCGAACTCGGCTACAGCATTGAGACGATCACAATCGCGCTCACCCCCAGCAACATCGCGGCCACGACAACGCCGACCGCAATGTTGCGGTCCTCAAGTTGCTTCTCAATATCCAGCCGCCGAGTGACCAATTCAAACGCCTTGAAGCCGACCAGCATCAGCGCGATTCCCACGACTCCGAATGCCGCAGTGGCCATCAACGCATTGATCAGCGCCTGCGTTTCTACGGGAATTGATGCCAGAATGGATGACGGTGACATGCAGGAGACCTCCGACAAAAGGAAGGTGACAATTCGGTCGTGCGAAGCTCATCGAAGCCTCTCCCAAGATCGCCGGCTTGGCGAATCAGCCGATTCGCCAAGCAGAATCCAACGGACCTGAGCGACACACCTGACGCCTAAATGCCCGAATCACACTCCTGCCCGACAGGAATTCTGAAATCCGTTGGGCACGATCGCCGGAGACCAAGGTCGTGGCCGCTTTAACTGAGCAAAGTCCCGATGTCGGGGCCGGAGCGCGGACGGGCATCTACAATGCGTCTTGGCAGCGAAGTTGTCCTCCTGCTGGGGATCGGGATTGTTGTGCTCTTGGCCGTGCAAGTCGGATTTGCCTTGGCCGCACAGGCCCGAGCGCTGCCTCCCATCATTGCCGGCCTGGGTGTCTTGTTGGTGATGCTCGTCCTGCTGGTCGCTGGAATCCTCTTCGTCATTCGCTACGCGGGATTGCTTTCCACCTGTCGCTACGCGCTGTCCAATGGCTGAGGCAAGTCGATCAATCACTCTCGTCTCGAAAGGACTCTGTCATGAAGCAAACGCATCTTTCCTTGCAGCCCAGCGAACAAGCCATCGTGACTGCGGCGGCGACGATCTACGCGGCCTACATCGCAGCTTGTCGAGTCGAAGACGGGCAGGAACCCGCCTGGATGGAACGCTCGATCAAAGCCGCCATCCGCATCGCCAAGATTACTGACGAGTCCGTGCGAGCCGAAAAGGAATTCGACTGAGCGGGGCCGTGGTCGGGTTCACAGCCACGACGCACACTGGTTTTCTTCACCGAGTCCATCCATGAAACACAAACGCACCCAGCGGCGTGAGTCCGACGCGCCGGAGTTCTCCGCCGATTCCCTGGTCTGGCAAGCCGACGATCGGAAAGGCAGGCCGATGTCGGTCATCGTGGACCGAGCGGCGAGCATGATTCATTTGCAGAGCTGCGCCATTCGAGCTCCGTTCTTGCTGGGATGGGCTTTGCCGTGGTTCAGTTGCTCGCTGAGCGACATTCGAAGCTTTCACATCCGCCCTTTGAAAACCGGGAGCAATCTGGTCATCAAGACCGACATCGGAAAAGTGACGGTGGTCCGCCTCGACAATTGTCTTCCGGCGATCCTTCAAACGCTCGACGACGCAATTCCAGGTGGTCATCGCCGCTTTCACGAAGATCATCCTTTGGCGATTCTTCTCTTTCTCCTGGCCGGCTTCAGCGGCGCTGTTCTCGCCCTCTTTCTAATTCCCGATCGGCTCTCCCCGCAGACCGCCCTGACGGTGGTGTTAGGTTCTGGAGTTGCCATGACGCTCGCCGTGCGTTGGGCCATCTCATTCTGGAGCGGACGCAGACGTGTGACGGAAAATGACGGCAGGGTGCCTGCGGATGGATCACCAAGCTGGGTCGAAAGCACGGCATTGACGCGATTCGGGCAAACCCTCGGACTCATCTTCTATTTCGTCGGAGTTGTACTTGTCGCGGCATTCTTCTGCATTTTCGGCGGCCATGCGATCCTGACTCAGCACATGGCCGTGAAGAACGGAGCACCTGTTACTGGAATTGCCGCCCTATTGGTTGGCTCCCTATTTGTGGCTCTCGGAGTCGGCCTCTTGATCGTGATGGTCCGGTTGCTGTGGAAGTGGTGTCGAAGATGGCCTCCGCAAGCAACGATAAGACGGTGAAGGTTTGGGACGTCACGCCACGGGCGGAGTGACGGCGTCGAGTTCATCAGGAGAGGAAAGCTGCCAGCATGGGGAAATGCACCACACATCGCACACGTTGGTTTCGCAGGAGTTCCTGCCTGGCGGGATTCTCTGCCGCGATCGGCTGGGTCATGGTCGGCATAGCTCTCGTCAGTTCGCTGATGGGCTGCGTGGACGACGGGGTGGAAACTGTCACGTCAGCCCGCGAGGAAACGCTCACGTTGAAAGGCCACACGGCCACAGTCATGGGTGTGGTGTTTAGTCCGGACGGGAAGCGACTGGCGACGGCCACCAGTCTTGGCGATCTGACGGTGAAGGTGTGGGACGCCACGAGCGGTCAGGAGATGCTCACGCTCAGGGCACAAAGAGCAGCGATCACAATTCTGGCCTTTAGCCCGGATGGGAAATGGCTCGCCGAGGCGAATTCGTCCAAACCAATCAGGCTGTGGGACGCCGCGAGCGGTCAGGAGTCGCGCCAGTGGAAATGGGACACCGGCTGGGTGAGTAGCCTGGTTTATAGCCCCGATGGAAAAAGGCTCGCGGCGTCCGGCACCGATCTGATGGTTAAAATTTGGGACGCCACGAGCGGCCAAGAGATGCTGGCCTTCAAAGCGCACACCTCTCCGGTTCAGCGCTTGGTCTTCAGTTCGGATGGGACTCGTCTGCTGGCCGCTCATCACGACGGAACGGTCAAGGGGTGGGACGCCACGAGTGGTCAGGAAACGCTCACGTTGAAATTGCGTACCGACCGAGTCACGGCCGCCGCATTTGACGCGGACAGGAAACGGCTGGCATCGGCAAGTCTGGATCGAACAGTGAAGGTGTGGGATGCCACGAGCGGTCAGGAACTTGTGATGTTAAATGGGAAGCCCGACCTGGTCGGGAGCTTGGCCTTTAGCCCAGACGGAAAGCGTCTGGCCTCAACAGCTCTGAGTGGAGAGGTCAAGGTGTGGGATGCCACGAGCGGTCAGGAGACAGTCCAGCTCAAGGGGCACAATCAACCAGCCCATAGCGTGGTCTTCAGCCCGGACGGGAATCGTCTCGCATCCTCCAGTTCCGACAAGACGGTGAAAGTGTGGGACGTCACGCCTCGGCCTTGATTCCCGTCACGCTCGCGCCGGTAGCGGCACAGATCCCGAATGAAGCCTCGGCTTATTCTCAAATTCTGTCGGGAGGAAAGCAGCAACGGGCATTGATTCACGAGGCAAGGATTTTGGCCGGTTGGTCGCGATCCGCACCGCGTGAGATGCGAACTACGTGCCTCTGTGTTTCAAAACTTCAAACACAGAGGCACAGAGAACACAGAGAAGAGACTCGGAGAACTTCCAATGGCGATGGATGTCATCTGCGAATGCGGTCGAGAGTTTGGCGTCACGAATGACTCCGTGGGGCGCAACGTGAAGTGTCCCGAATGCGGGTCGTGGGTCCGAGTGCTCGCTGCGGTTATCTCCGACGAACTGGCGCGAACCACGAAGGATCTGACCAACGCTCCGGAGAATCAGGCCTCTGAACATCGGTCGCTTGCGCCTGGCCTCTCATTGGCAGTCACCGAGCATGGCTGGCGTCTCGTGGCATCGACTCGATCAGTGACCGAAGCGTTACCGTTCCTGATGTTGGGCACTTTGAATGGCTTCATCGGGCTTGGACTGTTGTGGGCTGTATTACGCCAACAAACCCCTTCCTCCTCCCTTTGGCTTCTGCCTCTGCCTCTGGCTGGCTTATTGGTGCTTGCCTGCCTGGGCGCGATGCGTCTTGGTGGGCGAATTGAAATCACCATTCAAGGAGGCCAAGAAACCGTTTTCACCGGCGTGGGCGGCCTCGGCAGAACTCAGCACTTCGATTGGAGGGATGTGGTGGAGATTCAGGATCAGCACATAACCGGTCGTGGTGGGGAGGAATACCACGAGATCGTTCTGCACACCGACAAGAAGATTCGTACCGGCCAGTATCTGACCGAGGAACAATCCCGCGTGATCCTGCAAGCGCTTCGCCAGTTGCAGCGGACGCAACCGTCGGGGAATGCCCCCTGATTTTCTCGAAGCTGAGTGCGTCACCGGACCGCTCGGTAACAAAACACACTCGGAGGAATTCAACATGGCGATTGATGTCACCTGCGAATGCGGTCGAGAGTTTGGCGTCACGAATAATTCCGCGGGACGCAATGTGAAGTGCCCCGAATGCGGGGCGAGGATTCAAGTGGTCGAAGCGAGCATCGCCATCGAACCCGCACCGAGAGCGAGTGCCGTTCTGCAGCCAAGCGTTGGTTCGGATACGCCCAGCTCGCCAACGACGGACGGCCACGCTGCGGCGTCGAGTCGAAAGGACGCCGGTTCCAAGCAAGTGTCATCGGAGTCGCGCAAGTCGAAATCGGCGCTCAAAAAGGAACGAGCCGCAGGCCGCCGAGCCAAGTCGGCGTTCCATCAATCGTCCGTGCCGCTGGGGATCACCTGGATGTACTACGGGCTGCTGATCGGCGTGATCGCGATGATCGGCCTCTGCTCGATGGTGATGTTGTCTCAAGCTGGGCAGCCGGGGGTGGGATCGCCCCTGGTGATCCTGTCTGGATTGGCGATGGTGGTCGCTGCCGGGCTGATGATTGTCGGCAAGCTGCTCTGCCTGTCGGCTCCGTCGCAGATTCCCGGCAGTGGCGGCGTTCTGTTGTCTTTGGTGTTCGACGGTTTCGCGGTCCTCGTCGCGATCGCGCAGCGCGGCCAGGCTCCCGGACTCTCGCTGTTGGCCAATCTGCTGGGTGTCGGAAGTTTCGTCTGCTTCCTCGTGTTCCTGAAAGGACTCGGCGAATTCCTGGAACTGCGGGACATCGCCGACAGAGCGGCCAGTGTGCTTTGGTTGGGACTGGTGTCTCTCACGTTGTGGATCGTGCAACTCGGACTCATGAGTCTCGTTCGAACTCGCGAGATTCCTCCCGACATCGGAGGCATGGGAAGCGGAATGTTGGGAGTCGTGGCGGGTGGCCTCGGGATTTTCGTCCTAGTCCGCTATGCCGGGCTGCTCTCGATGTGCCGATCCGCGCTGTCCAAGTCCTGATGGGTTTCTTCAACTGTTGGCGTTGTTTCAACCGGTCTATGACGACGGGAACTCCTAATGGCGATTGAGGTCACCTGTGAATGCGGAAAAGGCTATCGCGTGAGCGACGGCAAAGCCGGCAAGCGGTTCAAGTGCCGCGATTGCGGGACGCTCATCCAAGTGCCGGAAGCGGACGACGATCACTCCGAATTCGGCGACACCGACCAGGAACCAATGGGCGAACCACTTCCCGTACGTCGGCGTTCCAAAAGCGCGAGCGGCTCGGCCAAAAAGAAATCGCGGAAGAAATCCGCCGGAAGCACGGGCGGAACCAAACGGCTTCTGTTCGTTGGTGGAGCGATCGGGGTTGTGGCGCTCATTGGGGGCGGGCTGGTGTATGCGAGTTTGAAGTTTTCACCGCAGCAAATGCAGGTCTTGGGAGCCGTTGCCGGTGCCTTGGCCTACTTCGTGATGTATGACCAATTCTGCCGCTATCGGATTCGCAGCGATATCGCGAGCTATGACGGGGCCGCCCAAAGCATTTCCTGGCGTCCGTTCCAAGGAGCGTTTTTCACGCGAGGTTGGGGGCAGGGCAAGCACGCGAAGTTTTACGAAGTCACCTATGCCGATCGAGATGGCCGAACTCAACACAGTCTGGTGTGCTGTCACTGGTTCGGGACCAATTGGGACGTCTGACTCATCGCAAAACTGGAATTCAAGGAGGCTCATCACCGTGATCTGCGACGAATGTTCGGAGCCGAATCGAGTTCGCGACGACGCGGTGGGGAGACCGTTCGTCGGCGATGGCTGCGGCCAGTGGCTCACGGTCGAAGTGTCTGCCTCTGGGGAATAACAAGGACGCCGCTCGTTGGTTCACTTTCAGTTCGCCCGGTCGCTCAAAAACTCGTCCCACAACTCCAATAAGGCCGACCTGAGAAAGACTCTCGTTCCCATCGCGTTCCCCCAGAAATGTTGGCGACCCGCATTTGTCTTTCTGATTCGCACAGGTCACGATGCCGCCTCCCAGCATCCTCGACTTTTGCGGAGACAACTCAACATGAGCGATACAACTCGGCGCGACTTTCTGGAACGACTGGCGACTGGAACCGGCATCGGTGTTGGCTTAGGGATCGCCGGCTGCTCGCAGCGAGATCAGCAAGCTCCCGTCAACGCGAGCAGCGCCGGTCAACCGGGACGGAAACGCCTGCGAGCGGCGTTTTCCAATGCGGGTTTGCAGAGCAGTTGGTGCGCGCTCGGAAAAACCACGGCCGAGTTGTGGGGCCAACTGCTCGACATCGAGATCGAATGGTTCGACGGTGAGTTCGATCCCGAAAAACAACGCAACAAGATCGACGCGATCGTTCACAAGCAATGGGATTTCTGCTGCTTCCAAGCGGTGCAGATTGATTCGCTGGCGGCTCCGGTGAAGAAGTTGAAACAGCGCGGCGTGCCGGTCATCTCGATGGACACGTTGCTGGTCGATATGGACAAGATGCGCGACACCGGCGTCTGGTGCGAAGTCACTCCCAATCATGTGGACATGGCCGAGAAGAGCGTCGGTTATCTGATGGAGAAAATCGGCGGCAAAGGCAAGGTGATTCACATCGGCGGTCTGAGCGCTCACAGCGGAGCGCAGGGACGCAAGCAAGGCTTTGAAAACATCGTCAAGAAGTTCTCCGACGTAAAAGTCGTGGGGGGTGAAGTTCGCTGGTGCGATTGGAAGAAGGAGAAGGCTCGGAACACGTTCGAGTCGTTGCTGGAACAAGAAAAGGAGCCGATCGCCGGCGCGTTCTTCCACAGCGATGACATGGCCCTCGCCGCCGCGCCGGCTATCAAAGGGACGATCCACAAAGACATGAAGATTGTCGCGGTGGACGGCCAGAAAGAAGGACTTGAAGCCGTGCAGAACGGTGTACTGGCCGCGACGACAGTGAACCCCGTCTGCCGCATTCACCGCACGTCGCTGATCATTGGCCAGTTCATCGCTCGCAACGGCGAGAAGGTCGATACCGTGCCGATGGAGGTGATTACTCCGGGACCGCTGGTCTCCTTGGATCATCCGAACGATTTGGCGGCGATGTTCTATCTGGCTGATCCGACCCACTGCCTCGTGTGAGGCGAACTACAGGAGCAAAGTAGACGAGTCACTCCGTGACTCGAACATTCCGGTCACGGAGTGACCGGTCTACTTTCCGTTGCCGCGTACCGAAGGTTCCGCGATGTCCGTCTCTCGCCGAGAATTCGCCAAGTCGATCGCCGCCGTTGCGGCATTGCCGGCTGCTGCTGTCGGATTGGCCGATGATCCGAAACCACCGACTCCGGAGAAGCCCGATCCGCTCCGCGTCGAGTTGGCTCATTGGCTGGAACTGATTCGCGTCCGATACTCCGACCCGCGCTTGACTCCCGCCGTGATGACGTTGGTGGCCGGTGATTGCCTCGGCGACATCATGCACTGCCGCCGGGTGAGCTCGTTCCCGTTGAAGAACTCTGACGCTCCCGCCTTTGCCATGACCGTCTGGCGCTCGTAAGCCGCGGGGTCAGGCACTTCGGAATTTCGGAATTGGTCTCGGCCAATTCCGAAATTCCGAAGTGCCTGACCCCTGGGAGTCCGAGTATCTCCGCCTGTTTCTTGACGGTCCCGAAATCACGGGCTAATTTGCCGCCCTGGATTTATGGCCGGCAGGATGCTGTATTAGCCATTGTGATAATAGACCCGCTGAGGCGGGTAGGTCGTGCTTCATGCCGTTGCCCAACGTCGAGCTGTTTTGTGATGTCGTCGCGCTGCGCAGCTTCTCAAAAGCCGCGGCCGAGCGGGAAGTCACGCAATCGTCGGTCAGCCAGTCGATTGCGGCGTTGGAGAAGCGGCTCGGCGTGCAACTGATTGATCGCGGCAAGCGGCCGTTTGAACTGACGCCGGCGGGAGTTGTTTATCACGAAGGCTGTCGGACGCTGCTGGACGAGTTTCGCAAGTTGGAAGATCGCGTGCGGAAGATGGTCGATAAGGTCGTCGGCCGCGTGCGCATCGCCGCGATCTATTCGGTCGGGTTGTCGGAGATGGATCGCTATGTCGCTCGGTTCCGCGAGCTGTATCCGGATGCCGAACTGCGGATCGACTACTTGCATCCCGATGAGGTCTACCGCCGCGTCTTGGCGGACGAAGCGGACTTGGGCTTGGTCTCGTTTCCGAAAGAAGGGGGCGAGTTCAAAGCTCAGGAGTGGCAGCGTCAGCCGATGGTGCTGATCGTTCCGCCGGACCACAAGCTGGTCGAAGAGGGACGCGAGCAATCGGGAGTCTCGGTGCAGGCGCTGGAAGGCGAGAACTTCGTCGGGCTGACGGAGGAACTGAAAATTCGCCGCCAGATCGACCGCTGGCTGAAGAACGACAAAGTTTCGGTCAACGTCGTCCACTCGTTCGACAACATCGAGAACATCAAACGCGCGGTCGAGATCGGTTCCGGCGTGTCGATCCTCCCCGAACCAACCGTGCAGCGTGAAGTCGAAGCGGGGACGCTCGTGGCACTGCACCTCAAGGATGTTGCGTGGCATCGGCCGATCGGTGTGATTCATCGGCGACACAAGTCACTCTCGACAGCGGCCAGCAAATTCAAAGAACTGCTCCAAGCACCGGCCGATTCGCTGCCACCGGTCGATCGAGCCAGCACTCATAAAAACGGCCGAGCCAAGTCGGCCCAGGCAGTCGCGACCTGACGGTTTCTTTTCCGTGCTCCGGCCCTGCCATCCGTGCGTTACTACAAATCAATGGGTTGCCGCACGGATGGCAGGGCCGGAGCACGGAGAGGTCAATGACACAAACGCAAAATCAGCTTTCAAAAATTAGACGAGATTTAGACATGTCCATTCAACTTCAAAGCAACGGCTGGCCCAAGAAACAAGGTTTGTATGACCCGGCCTTCGAGCATGACGCTTGCGGCGTCGGCTTCGTCGCGCACATCAAGGGGGAGCGATCTCGGCAGATTGTCGATGACGCGGACGAGATGCTGCGCCGCATGACTCACCGCGGAGCGTGCGGCTGCGAAGAGAACACCGGCGACGGAGCCGGCATCCTCACCGCGTTGCCGTATGAGTTCCTGGAGAAGATCGCGAAGACGGAATTGAAAGCCGCGCTGCCGGCACGCGGTCGATACGGAGCGGGGATTGTCTTCCTGCCGACCGATCCGGCTGAGCGAAAAGTCTGCAAGAAAACCGTCAACGAGATCATCACCGAACAAGGCCAATCGCTGATCGGCTGGCGGCATGTGCCGACGAACGCCGACGCGGCGGACATTGGGCCATCGGCGCGGTCACGCGAGCCGGCGATGGAAATGGTTTTTGTCGGTGCGAAAGAGGGGATCGATCAGGCGGAGTTTGATCGGCAGCTTTTCATCATCCGCAAGATCGCCAGTCACCGGCTGCGGGACGAATCGAAGCTGACGCAGGCGTTGCTGTTTTATGTCTGTTCGTTGTCTACGCGGATCATCATCTACAAGGGGATGATGATGCCGAGCCAAGTGATGCCGTATTTCCCGGACCTGCGCGATCCGGACTACACGAGCCATCTGGCGATGATTCACTCGCGGTTCTCGACGAACACGTTTCCGAGCTGGGATCGCGCTCAGCCGTGCCGCTTCATGGCTCACAACGGCGAGATCAACACGCTCCGCGGCAACGTCAATTGGATGTACGCTCGGCAGGGAGTCATGCAGTCGGAGCTGTTCGCGGGCGATCTGCAAAAGCTGTTTCCGATTTGTGAGGCACACTGTTCAGACTCCGGCAACTTCGACAACGCACTGGAGTTGCTCTATCACGCCGGGCGATCGCTGCCCGAAGCGGTGATGATGATGATCCCGGAAGCGTGGCAGAATCATCACGCGATGTCGGAGGAGAAGCGGTCGTTCTACGAATACTTCTCGGCGTTGCAGGAACCGTGGGATGGGCCAGCGTCGATCTCGTTCACCGATGGGCAATACATCGGAGCGGTGCTGGATCGGAACGGACTGCGGCCAAGCCGGTACTACGTCACGAAGGACCACAAGGTCGTGATGGCCTCCGAGGTCGGAGTGCTCGACATCGCGCCGGAGAACATCGCGATCAAGGGACGCTTGCAGCCGGGCAAGATGTTCCTCGTCGATTTCGAGCAAGGCCGCCTCATCCCCGATGAAGAGATCAAGCAGTCGGTCGCCGCCAAGCGGCCGTATGCCGAATGGCTCGCCAGTCAGCGGATCAAGCTCTCGGAACTGCCGAAGGCCGACGTGCCGCCGCGTTACGACGAGGCGACGCTGCTCAAGCAAATGCAGGCGTTCGGATACACGACCGAGACGCTGCAATTCATGATGATTCCGATGATCGAGACGAAGAAAGACCCGCTCGGTTCGATGGGGAATGATGCGGCGTTGGCGTGTCTGAGCGATCAGCCGCGATTGATCTACGACTACTTCAAGCAGCTCTTCGCGCAGGTCACGAACCCGCCACTCGATTCGATCCGCGAAGAAGTCATCATGTCGCTGGAGTGCTTCATCGGACCGGAAGGCAATCTGCTCGATGCGACCGAGCGGCAATGTCATCGGCTGGTCGTACCGAACCCGATCCTGACCAATGAAGAGTTGGCGTCGATTCGGCACCTCAATTATCGCCACTGGAAAACGAAGACGATCGACATCTCGTTCCCGCGTTCGCAGGGCGATCCGGGTCTGCGCTGGTGTCTCGAACGCATCTGCCAGGAAGCGATGCAGGCGATCGAGAGTGGTTTCAGTTTGATCGTGCTCTCGGATCGCAAGACAGGACCGGAACGAGTGCCGGTCTCTTCGCTGCTGGCGGTCGGTGCGGTGCATCAGCATCTCGTGCGGCACGAATTGCGGACGCGCATCGGCATCATCGTCGAGACCGGCGAGGCTCGCGAAGTGCATCATCACTGCTTGCTGGTCGGCTACGGAGCGGACGCGATCAATCCGTATCTCGCGTTCGAGGCGCTGCGGCAATGCCGTGAGGAGGGGACACTCGGCGATCATTGGACCGACGACAAGATCGTCGCCGCGTATCGCAAAGCGGTCGAGAAGGGGATGCTCAAGGTCATGGGCAAAATGGGCATCTCGACGTTGCAGTCGTACAAGGGTGCTCAGATTTTCGAGGCGCTCGGTCTGAACGAGAGCGTCGTCGATTACTGCTTCGCGGGAACGGCCAGCCGCATCAAGGGAGTGGATTTTGAAGTGCTCGGCATCGAAGCGATGCAGCGGCACGAGGTCGGATATCCGCCGCGCGAAGGACAGTCGGCATCGGTGCTGCCGAACCCCGGCGAGTTCCATTGGCGGAAGACCGGCGAGAAGCACGCCTGGAACCCGTTCACGATCGCCGAAATTCAGAACGCCGCGCGGACGGGCGACAAGACTTCGTACACACGCTTCGCGCAGATTGTGAATGAAGACACTCACAAGGCGTGTTTCCTGCGAGGCTTGTTGAAGATCAAGTCCAGTCTCACACCGATTCCACTCGATCAAGTCGAACCGGCTGCGGAAATCGTCAAGCGCTTCTGCACCGGCGCGATGAGTTACGGGTCGATCTCGGCGGACGCTCACGAGTCGCTCGCGATCGCGATGAACCGCATCGGCGGCAAGAGCAACACCGGCGAAGGGGGCGAGGACTACAAGCGGTTCATCCCCGACGCAAACGGCGACTCGCGACGCTCGGCCATCAAACAAGTCGCCAGCGGTCGGTTCGGTGTATCGAGCTGGTATCTCACGAATGCCGACGAGTTGCAGATCAAGATCGCTCAGGGAGCGAAGCCCGGCGAAGGGGGCGAACTCCCCGGCCACAAAGTTGACAAGATCATCGCGGCGACTCGGCACAGCACGCCCGGAGTCGGACTCATCAGTCCGCCGCCGCATCACGACATCTATTCGATTGAGGATCTCGCTCAGCTCATCTTCGACTTGAAGAACGCGAACCCGTCGGCGCGCGTCAGCGTGAAGCTGGTCAGCGAAGTGGGCGTCGGCACGATCGCAGCCGGAGTCGCGAAAGGTCACGCCGACAACATCACGATCGCCGGCACCGAAGGGGGCACGGGCGCGAGTCCGCTGACGTCGATCAAGTACGCCGGCCTGCCGTGGGAACTCGGCATCGCGGAGACGCACCAAACGCTGGTGATGAATGACCTCCGCAGCCGCGTTCGCTTGCAGACCGACGGCCAGTTGAAGACCGGCCGCGATATCGCGATTGCGTGCATGTTGGGAGCCGAAGAGTTCGGATTCGCAACCGGGCCGTTGATCGTGCTCGGCTGCATCATGATGCGGAAGTGTCATCTCAATACCTGCCCCGTCGGCATCGCGACGCAAGACCCGGAGCTGCGCAAGAAATTCAACGGGCAGCCGGAGCACGTCATCAACTACTTCTTCATGGCTGCCGAGGAATGCCGCGAGATCATGGCCTCGCTCGGTATCCGCACGATGAATGAACTCGTCGGCCGAGTCGATCTGTTGGAGACCGACGCCGCGATCAATCACTGGAAAGCCAAGGGGATCGACCTCTCACCGATCCTGATGATGGCTCGCAAGCCACACGAGAATGTCGGGACGTACTGCTCAGTGGGGCAACGGCACGGTCTGGAATTCACGCTCGACCAGACGACGCTGATCCCGATTTGTCGCGAGGCGATCGCGAACGGCACGAAGCTGCGGAAAGAACTCCGCATCGTGAACACCGACCGAGCGACCGGCACAACGCTCTCTCACGAAGTCAGCAAACGCTGGGGCGCGAACGGCCTGCCCGACGACACGATCCATCTGAAGTTCACCGGCCACGCCGGCCAAAGCTTCGGAGCCTGGGCCGTGCATGGCGTGACGCTGGAACTCGAAGGAGACGCCAACGACTACGTCGGCAAGGGACTCAGCGGTGCTCGCGTCATCATCTACCCGCCGAAAGCGGTCACCTACGAGACCGACAAGAACATCATCATCGGCAACGTGGCGCTCTACGGAGCGATCGCCGGCGAAGCGTACTTCAACGGCGTCGCCGCCGAACGCTTCTGCGTCCGCAACAGCGGAGCCGAAGCGGTCGTCGAAGGCTGCGGCGACCACGGCCTCGAATACATGACCGGCGGCCGAGCGGTGGTGCTCGGCCCGACGGGCCGCAACTTCGCCGCCGGCATGAGCGGCGGTATCGCCTACGTCTATGACCCGCACGCTCAATTCAAAGCCAATTGCAACCCGGAAATGGTTGAGTTGGAAAAACTCGAAGCCGATTCCGACATCGCCGACCTCAAACGGCTCATCACGAATCACGCCAACTACACCAGCAGCGACGTCGCCAAACGCATCCTCGCCAACTGGAAGACCGAACTGAACCATTTCCTCAAGGTCATGCCGGTCGATTACAAGCGTGCTTTGGCGGAAATGGCGAAAGAAGCTCCGGCCAAAACCGCCAAGGTTGTGGCGACGGCGGCAGGACAGGTGTGACTTGAATCCGTGTCATCCGTGAAATCCGTGTTCGCCCGGCATCGCGAACTTTGTGGAGTGAACGCGGATCGGACGGATTGAAAACAGACAGAGACCGACATTCGAGAAAGTGAGTCAGTGCGATGGGTAAGCCAACGGGCTTTATGGAATTCAATCGGCAGTTGCCGACGGATCGTGATCCGGCGTTGCGGATTTTGGATTGGCGTGAGTTTCATCATCACATGCTGGAGGAGGATCTCCGCAAGCAGGGGGCGCGGTGCATGGATTGCGGCGTGCCGTTCTGCCACACCGGCGGATTGATCGCCAACATGGCGGCGGGATGCCCCGTCAACAATCTCATCCCGGAATGGAACGATCTCGTCTATCGCGGGCACTGGCGCGAGGCGCTTGATCGGCTGCACAAGACGAACAACTTTCCGGAGTTCACCGGGCGAGTCTGTCCGGCCCCGTGCGAAGGTTCGTGCGTGCTGGGGATCACGTCGCCGGCGGTGACGATCAAGAACATCGAGTGCTCGATCATCGACAAGGGATTTGACGAAGGCTGGGTGACGGCCGAGCCGCCGAAGACTCGGACGGGGAAGAAGGTCGCGGTGATTGGCTCCGGGCCGGCCGGGCTGGCAGCGGCGGCGCAGCTCAATCGAGCGGGGCACTCCGTCACGGTCTACGAACGAGCGGATCGGATCGGCGGGTTGCTGATGTACGGCATCCCGAACATGAAGCTCGAAAAGTGGGTCGTGCAGCGGCGCGTCAACTTGCTGGCCGACGAGGGCGTGAAGTTCGTGACGAGCTGCGAAGTCGGCAAGGACATCGACGCCGTTCACCTGCGCGAGGAGAACGACGCGATTGTGCTGGCGACCGGAGCGACCAAGCCGCGCGATCTGCCGATCCCTGGCCGGGATTTCAAGGGGGTCCACTTTGCGATGGAGTTCCTGCACGCCAACACGAAGAGTCTGTTGGACTCCGATCTGCGTGACGGGAAGTTTCTCAATGCCGAGGGGAAGAAAGTCATCGTCATTGGCGGCGGTGATACGGGCAACGACTGCCTCGGCACGTCGATGCGACAGGGTTGCTCCAGCCTGTTGAACTTTGAAATCGTCCCGCAGCCGCCCGACGATCGAGCCGGCAATAACCCGTGGCCGCAATGGCCGCGCATCTTCCGAGTCGATTACGGCCACGCCGAGGCGGAAGCGAAATTCGGTGCCGATCCGCGTACGTTTGCGATCGACACGGTTCGATTCAATGGCGACGCGAACGGCAATCTCAAGTCGCTGACGACGGTGAAAGTCGATTGGTCCAAGCCCGTCAAAGGCGGCGCGCCGTTCACTCGCATCGAAGGTTCGGAAGTCGAATTTGAATGCGATCTCGTCTTCCTGGCTCTGGGCTTTCTCGGCCCAGAGAAGTTGCTGGCCGATCAACTGGGCATCGAGTTGGACCCGCGTTCCAACTTCAAAGCGGACTACGGCAAGTACACGACGAGCATTCCCGGCGTGTTCGCCTCAGGCGACTGCCGCCGCGGGCAAAGCCTGATTGTCTGGGCCATCAACGAGGGCCGCGAATGTGCCCGCGAGTGCGATCGGTTCTTGATGGGAAATACGCAGTTGCCGTAACGTAGCGGCGTCGCTCCGCGACGCCGATCCGAGCCGCAGAGCGACTCGGCTACGACGGCAGCCGCTCGAACTTCTGCAACGTGTGATAGTCGCCGACCGGCGGCTTCACGTTGCCAGATGCAGCGCGGACAACTTCGGAGACATACAGATCCCCGCGCGAATCAAACCAAATGTCGTGCGGGGCAAAGAAATCTCCCGGAGCACACGGGGAGTCTCCGCCGCCCCAACGTGCGAGCAGTTGGCCTCGCGAATCGAAGATGCTGACTCGGCCTCCGGTCGCATTCAGATGCGGCGGAATCGTGCCCGGCCACATCCCCGCGCGATAGCCCACCTCGGCCACGAACACTCGGCCGTCGTTGTCGATCGCCACTTCACACGGCCGAGCGATGTCCGGCCACTCCGTCAGAAAGTCGCCGTCAGGAGAGAAGAGTTGCAACCGACTGTTCTCGCGGTCGGCCACATACACCGTCCCCTGTCGGTCGATGGCGATGCCATGCGGGATTTGAAACTGTCCCGGACCAGTTCCCGGTTCTCCCCATGAGTGCAGCAATCGCCCCTCTGCCGTGAATTTGTGAATGCGCGCGTTGCCGTAGCCATCGGAGATAAACAACTCACCGGATGGAGCCAATGCGACGTTTGTCGGAAAGTGAAATGGCGGCCCGGCGTGTCGGATCGTGCGATAGTCGATGCTCGTCGCGCCGGTGTCAGACGGTTGTCCGTGAGTTCCCAACGTCATCAGCAGCTTGCCGTCCGTGGTGAATTGCCGCACGGTGTGTCCGAAGTCGTCGGTGCAGAACACCGTATCATCGGGAGCCACCGTGATGCCGTGCGGACGCAAGAACAATCCTTCGCCCCATGAAGACAGGAATCGGCCCTCGCGATCAAAGACCGTGACCGGATGCTCGCCTCGGCTGAGGACGAACGCGCGATCCTGCGAATCGGTGGCGACTCCCACGACCTCGATCATGTTCCAGTCGTCGGGCCAGTGGGGCCAATCGACAGCGACTCGATATCGAAACTCACCGGAGCCGACGACGAGAGGGTCTTTCGGCAATTGGGCTTTCAAGACTGCGAGTTCGGTTTGAGTAACATGCCAGATGATTTCCCAGTCGAGACCGAAGTAGTCGTGAACAATTCGGTTTCGTAGCCCGGCAATTTGTTGCCACGGAACATCCGCATGAGCTTGCCGGAAACCTTCCGGCATCTGTCGCACGGCTTCACCGATGATCTCCAGGTTGCGTGCGACGGCATCCTTTCGCAGGTCATCCGCCAGAAACTGATCGTGATTGAGTCCGGTGAGATAGCGTTCGATTTTTTCAATCGCGAGTCGGACATCCGCGACCAAAATCTGTGGATCGCGTTTAGACATCAATCAACTCCGGTTCGATCAGCTTCCACAATCGCGGTTGAATCGCGCGTCGCGAGACGAGGTCCACTCGTCTTCCCAGCAAAGCTTCCAGCCGCTCCGCCAGAGTGATGAACCTCAGGCCGATACTTGGATCAACCTCGACCAGGACATCCACGTCACTCTGAGCCGATGCTTCCTCGCGCGCCCATGAGCCGAAGAGAGCCAGCCGATGTAACGGAAACTCGCGTTCAAGTGACGGCTTCGCCAAGCTCAAGCAGCTCAACAAATCTTGACGATTGGCGATCACGGTGGTTTCTCTGAAATTCGGAAGCGACAGCGGATTGCGAACGGCCAACTGCGGGGGTGAGTCTATCGCATCCGGTGTCCGCCTCAAGAAGTTCGCATGGGAATCTCACAGTTCGCCACAGACTGTCCGGCGCTCTGCCGCAATCACCGTGGCACAAAGAAGAGTCCGCGATTCATGTTCTGCGTTTCCGGACGATCGCGATCCAGCATGAACTTCGAGGCATCCTTGAGGGCCTCCTCGTCGAGTTCTTGCGACGTGACCTGTGTGGTTTCCAGGTTCTCAGGCTTAGGCTCCCCCTTGTACGTCTTCACCACGGAGCGTTGGGGAGCGTGAATCTCGCCCGTCGCGATGTCGAGCACAGTGATGGTGAACCGAGTCAGCCCATCCACGCCCTCAGGCATCACCCAAACGTAGGTGTCGCAATACTGTCCGACATGGCAAGCGTCCTTGGGGACATCCTCTTTGCCGCCCACGCAGTACCAGCCCAGCGGCAACATGCACTCGTAAGATTCCGTTCCCCCGACGAAGAAACCTTTGAGCCGATCCTGACAGTGATCACACTCGGAATTCCCCGCGCCAACGATGATTTGAAACGCGCAACGCAGGCGGCGGATGTTGTCTGAATCGGTCACCGGAGTGGTCGACCAATTCTCGGTCACGGATCGCGTCGCGGACACTCCGAAGAGCAGCGAGAGAATCGGGAGAGCGCCACCACCTTGCGACATCCGCGTCAGCGTCGGGCTGTAGGTGGGATTGAAGCTGGCCCCCTGCTGATCTTCGATGTTCACCGTTCCCGCGGTCACCATCGAGAACGAGGGCATCGCCATCGGATTTGATGCGAAGCACGCCACGTTGTTCAGGACTTGCTGATAATAGATATCAGCGACGGTGATGTTGGCGGCTGCGGTGTGTTGGCGAAGTGCTCGATGAGTCGCACAGCCATTGAGCCAGGGCATCAGCAGCATCCCCAGCGCGACGAACGACCGCCCCACCGATGATGTCGTCCAACGGACACGCCGACAACGCATCAAGTTTTGAACGCGCGCAGCAAGGCACATAGCCGATCCTATGACAGACTTTTCCGGTGATATCGGTTGCCCGGATGGGGCAAGATGAGGCTCAGGCCAGAATCTCGCGAACCACGCGGGCGGGTTGCACGCCGGTCAGTTTTTCTTTCAGGCCGTGCTCGTTGACGAACAGGTCTTCGTGGTGCATGCCGAGCAGGTGCAAGATCGTGGCGTGCCAGTCGGGAACGCTGACTCGTTTTTCCACCGCGGCGAAACCAAGATCGTCGGTCGAGCCGTAAGTCGTGCCGCCCTTCACACCGCCACCGGCGAGCCAGCAGCAGGCGGCGTTCTTGTTGTGGTCGCGGCCGGCTTTGCGTTCGTCTTTGTCTTTCGGAAGTTGAGCGATCGGCAAGCGGCCGAACTCGCCGCCCCAGATGAGCAGCGTCTCGTCGAGCAACCCGCGTTGCTTCAGATCGAAGAACAGGCCGGCGATCGGCAGATCGGTGCGATCGCAGGCGGCCTTCATGTCGGTGGCGAGTCCCGTGTGGTTGTCCCAAATTTGAGCGTTGATGAAGAGCTGCACGAAGCGGACGCCGCGCTCGACCAAGCGCCGAGCGATCAGGCAACGCCGGCCATAGGAATCAGTCGGCTCGCGACCGATGCCGTACAGTTCCTGCGTCTGACGAGTTTCTTGTGACAGGTCGAGCGCATCGGTCGCAGACATCTGCATCCGCGCGGCGAGTTCGTAGCTGGCGATGCGTGCGTCGAGATTCGGCTGGCTCGGCCGTTGCCGTTGATGGAGTCGGTCGAGCCGATTCAAGAGGTCGCGTTGCAGACGCGCGATCTCCGGTGGGTCTGCGGTTTCCGGCCGCAGGTTCAGTACCGGCGAACCGGTCGAACGGAACCGCGTTCCCTGAAAGGTCGGCGGCAGGAAGCCCGCGTGCCAATTCTCGACGCCGTTGATCGGCAGCCCCAGCGGATCGTCCAGCACCACGTACGCCGGCAAGTTCTGGCACTCGCAGCCGAGTCCGTACACGACCCAAGAACCCAGTGTCGGATACCCTGACGGCATGTGCCCGCTCTGGATGATGTAGAGCGCCGGTTCGTGCGTGATGTTCGTCGTGAACAGCGACCGGATCAGCGCGATGTCATCGACGTGCTTCGTCAGATGCGGCAGCGCGTTTGAGACCGACATGCCGCACTCGCCATGTTTCGCAAACTTGAACGGACTACGCATGAGCGCACCGGCGTCGGCCACGTTCTCGACTTCACCAGCGATCTTGTTGAAGTACGCCTCGCCGTGATGCCGGTCGAGTTCCGTTTTTGGATCGAACAGGTCCATTTGGCTAGGACCACCATTCATAAAAAGCTGAATGACGGACTTCGCTTTCGCCGAAAAATGCGTCGGCCGTGCTCTCAAATCGGTCGCCACACGCGGTTCGTTCGCGAACGAATCACGGCCGAAGAGATGCAGCAACGCAGCCCCGTGCAGACCGGCTCCAACGCTGGTGAAGAAGCTGCGGCGAGTGAAGGGGTCGGGAGTCTTTTTCATGCCGCCTTCTTGAGCTTTGAATGTTGTGTCTGTTATCGGCGGCATGAAAAAGACTCCCGACCCCGTGACCAGCCTCAATCGACGTACAGAAACGATGCCGAGTTCATGATCGTGTGGCACAGAGTCGCCAACGCTTTTCGCGAAGCCTCGGCGGCGGAAACTTGTTTCGTCCATTGCTCGGTCAAAGACGTCAGCGTCTGCAAACAGTTTGTGAGTTCTTCGTCGCTCGGCGGACGAGTCAGCGCGATCCAATAGGCTCGCTGAACTTGGCGTGCCGAATCATCGCCCGCTTCGCGCTGCACTCGGTCAGCGAATTGGCGAGCGAGTTCTCGAACGGTGGCATCGTTCATCAGATGCAACGCCTGCGGTGCGACCAGAGACTCGGCCCGTTGCAAGCAATTCGGATTCATGGCGGGGAGATCAAAACTCTCCAGCAACGAGGCCGGGTGTTTGCGGAGTTGTTGCACATAGACACTGCGCCGCTTGCCGGAGAGCACCAGCCCATCCGGTCGCACAGTGACTGCGTCGCCCGGGCCAAAACGAGTCTCGTCGAGTTGCCCCGCCACGAGCAGCAACGAATCGCGTAAGAGTTCGGCTTCCATGCGCCGCAGCGGCATCCGCGAAAGCAGCCGGTTGTCGGCGTCGGGCGGAAGAGGGGGAGAGGGAGACGGATCGTCGGCAGCGTTGTTTGTATTTCTCCCCCTCTCCCCCTCTCCCTCTCTCCCCCTCTGACCTCCCTGCCGGTAAACGCTCGACGTCATCATGAGCCGGTGCATCTCCTTCAGGCTCCAACGTTGGCGGACAAACTCCTGAGCCAGCCAATCGAGCAGTTCGGGATGCGATGGCCGGTCGCCGGTCTTTCCGAAGTTGCCCACGCTCTTCACAAGCCCCTGACCGAAATGATGTTTCCAAATTCGATTGACCATCACGCGCGCGGTCAGTCCGCCTGCGGAGGAATTCGGTTGCGTCAGCCAGCGCGCGAACGCCAATCGGCGACCGGTGGATTTCGTATCGGGCCACGGTGGAACAATCTCGAATGTCGTCTCCCGATCAGCCAGCACAGCGGGAGGGCCGGGCGCGACCAGCGTTCCGGAATTCTGGTAGTCGCCGCGCCGATAGATGTAAGTTGGCGACGGCTCACCACGATCCCAGAGGGTGAAGAGGCGTGATTCCGGTAAGCGCTTCGCGTTGAGTTCGTTGATCTGCTTCGCGGTCGCCGGCGTTTGCGGGCCACCTTTGCGCGTGTCGATGTCGCGTTGAATCGCGGCGTTGTGTTCGTCAATTCGTTGGCGTTCGGCCGTTGTGACGTGCGGCGAGTAGCGTTCGCCGAAACTGGCACTCAACGCGCCGCCGTATCCGATGAGCTGCGGCTTGAGCCAATCGTGTTCGTCGTAGGCTCCTTTGAAGATCGCGACCAAGCGGTAGTAATCGCGCTGCGGGATGGGATCGAACTTGTGGCTGTGGCAGCGAGCGCACTTGAACGTCAGCCCCATCACGCCGGAGCCGAGCACGTCCATCGAATCGGCCATGACCTCCAACCGATCGGGAACGAAGCCGGTGAGGTTGGCCCATGTCGGATCGGGAGCCATGCGCAGGAACGCCGTCGCGACGAGGTTGTCTTCCATCTCCTGCGTGATCTCCGGCGCGTGTTCGTAGTCGGCGAGTTCGTCCCCCGCGAGTTGCTCCTGCAAGAAGCGGTCATACGGCTTGTCGGCGTTGAACGAGCGGATCACATAATCGCGATACCGCCACACGGACGGCCGAGGCAGATGCTGTTCGCGTCGGCCTTCGCAGTCGGCATAGCCGGCAACATCCAGCCAATGCCGGCCCCAACGCTCGCCGTAGCGCGGCGAAGCGAGCAAGCGGTCAATCAGTTTCTCGTAGGCTCGCGGATCAGCATCTGCCAAGAAGGCTGCAGCTTCGGCCGGCTCTGGTGGCAGCCCTGTGAGATCAAACGCAGCTCGTCGTAACAAAGTCAGTCGATCGGCTTCGGGCGACAGCGAGAGACCTTTCTCGGCGAGCTTTTGGAGGACGAACGCATCGACTGGGTTTCGCACGCGAGCCGCGTGCGCCACATCCGGCACCGTCACTTTTTGCGGACGTTGAAACGACCAGAACTCGCGATCCTCGGCGCTCACCAGCGGATCAGCGGGAGTCCCTGCGACATCGGGTTCGTCGGCCACCTCCGGTGCTCCGAGCGCGATCCAGCGGGTGAGTTTCTCGATTTCAGTCGCTTCCATCGGCTTGACCATCGCCTCGACCAGCCGTTGCCGAGGGGGCATCTCTTCACGTTGGAGGCGTTTGAGAATCAGACTTTCGTCCGGCTTGCCGGAGACGAATGCCGGTCCCGATTTCCCGCCGCGCAACATCGCCGCGCGAGTTCGCAGATCGAGTTCCCCCTCACGCTTTTGCCGGCCGTGGCAGGCCGTGCAGCGCAGCAACAGGATCGGCACGATGTCGTGCTGAGTGATTTCTGGTTTCGTCGCTGTCTCGTTTTCAAACCGAGCACCGCCGTCGATCCAACGGCGGATGATTTCTACCTCGGCTTTGGTCAACGGATTCTTTTTGTCCGGCGGCATCTCGCCGTCGCGCACCATTTCATAAAGCCGACTCTTCTCCGACTGCCCAGGCACAAGGATCGGACCCGATTCGCTCCCTTTCCGGATCCCGGCGGGAGTGTGCAGAGCCAGTTCCCCTTTGCGAACATCCTCACCGTGACATCTCCCGCACTTCGCCTGGAGCACAGGCCGAATGTCTTTCTCAAAAATTGAGACTGGCACCGTCACGGCTGGCTTCTCTTGAGCGGTCGCCTTGTCGATTAAGCGGACTTCACCACGCCCAATGACGGCGCTTAGCAGTAACACGAGCGGCCAGCGTTTCATGGTGAAGTCTCAGACCTAGTCCTATTCGCGCTCCGTTTCATTCGCGCGGACAGTCAAGGCTGCCGCGCGAATGAAATCGAGCGCGAATGGCTGCAAAACTTGGAGCCGTCACTTCGAGTGGCTGACCCCAAGGAATCCGGGGCCGAATCTTAACCGGGCGTATGAAACTCTGCGTCCCGCTTTCTGCGACGTGGGAAATTCGGGGCGGCTGGTGACAACGCGGCGGGCGTTTGCTGCCCGAATGCAGGCGGGCCGCCTGCGCTACGCCGGGCGGGACCGTCAATCAGCGTGCGGATCAGGGAGGGGCTGATGAACGAGGCATTCGCAATGAGCATCGCTAAGCCGAAGGTCGGCATGCCCAGCGCGAAGACGATCCCCAGATGCAGGCCGACCGCGACCAGCAAGACCAGTGGGCGCGTCCAGCGGTTCCAGATCAGCACGCAGTACGACAGCTCAAAGGCGACGGTCAGGTGCGTCAGAGCATTGATGACCAGCGGCCAATCGGCCAGCCAGGTCAGGTCGAGCGTTTGATATTCTTGATTGGCGATGCCTCCCCAAAACGCGAAGCCGGTCCACCACGACAAGCCCTGAAGTTTGGAAAGCCCTGCGAAGAAATAGATCACGCAGAGGTGACACTGTATCAGGCGGATCGCCAGGTTGGCGGTGACGTAGCTCGACTCTCCGAGTCGAGCCGCTTGGCCGATCTGGCTCGACTCAGAGAGTCGAGCTACTTGTCGAGCGACGCGGCGTACTCGCCAGGCATCGACCGAGAATCGCGAGCCGCAAGGGCCAATCATCAGGTACAAGGACAGCAAGCCGTTGACTTGATCGAGGCCGTACAGCGCTCCCGGAGTGCGCTGGGCGTAGGAAACCGTGAAGACGAAGGCGAGCACGGCCGCCGCTCGCGTCCACAAGCCGACGGTCAGCAAGGCGAACGTCGTGAGCGCGACGATGTGCATGGTCCATAACGCGGTCGAACTACGACACCAGGACAACACGCTCCACGAATATCCGTCCCGATTCGCCTGGGCGATCACTTCGCGCGACAGCCAACTCTGTTCGCCGAAGAAGGCTTCCAGGTCGAGCGTCCAGACCGCGTGCGTGTAGAACAGCATCAAGCCGGCGAGCACTCGAATCAGACAGAGCGTCGTCGGATCGGCGGGTTTGAACCAGAAGTTGTTCCAAGCATTCGATGTCGCCGCCACCGCGTCGCGGACGAATGTGGTCGCCAATTCCAGCAGCCAGCGCAGTCGCACGAGCATGATTCACCGCCTCTCCAAGCCGTGCGTGCCTAACGGCCGCTCGGCGAACAGCGAGACGTCATTCAGACGTTTGCCTGACGTGACATGCTGCGGCCCGGGGACATAATGCCGCCGCAAGGAGAGCGTCACCTCGGCGGCGTGATGCTCGTGTCGCAGATGATCGGCGTAGGAACGCGTCACGGCGTCGAAGACTTCGCGACGGCTGTCGTCGATCGCGAGACTGTTCAAGAACTCGCTGAGCATGAAGTGGCGGTGATAGCGCAGTCGCGGTTGCTGCTGCACGTTCGGAAAGAGTCCCTGTTCGAGATGGCCGTCCTCGAAGCGCAGTTCGTAGCGGACGAGGTGACTTGGACCCGGCTCCGGTGCGAAGAAGTGATAACCGTGATTGAGGTTCAGCCCTTCGAGGTACGGCCGGAAGGCCAACCAACTTCGCTGCCAGAGCGGCGATGTCGGAGCGACCGCCAGCGGTGCAATCACCAGCGCGAGCAAATGCAGAATGAGTCCGACCGAGACGGCTCGGCGCAGCCAGGGCCAGCGTGCCCACACAGTTTCGGTGGGTCGCAGAGACGCCGGAGAAATGGGGGCCGTTGCGGAAATCATGGCTGAAGAGGAATCGACCGAACGGCCTGTTCCACGTCAGCCAGGCCCTCCTCACAAGCGCAAACAAAACGCCCGGCGTGATCGGCACAGCCGGGCGATTGATCATCATCAATGGCGAGCGGGGCGGCATCAGTCCAATGGCATTCACTTTGGAATGTGCCTGCTACATTGACGCCGCCCCGCTCGCCAAAGAGGGAATTACGGATAGCTCAAATAAACGGTGCGGCTGGGGATGAGTCGCAGACGGCGGATTCCCAGGTCGCGGACTTTCTTCTCAACCTCCGTCTCGATGAACTTGTCCCCTTTGCGCTCCCGTTTTTTATCCATGCGGACCAATTCAAACTTCACGTCGTAGATGTGCGGGATGCCGGTATTCAACGGCTGCGATTCGAAGTGCCATTTGTCGTCGTCGCCGAAGTAGCCTTCCAATTCGTCAAAGTGGCCGGCTTCGTCCTCGACGCTGACTTTGATTTCCTCGCCAGCCTTGAGGCTGTTGAACAGGTCGTCGCTGACGCTGATTTCCAGCAAACCCACGCGCGGGTGTTTGTCCGAATTGACTCGTTTCGAGGGCAGGTGATAGGTCATGCCCAACGACCCAGTCACCCCTTCCACCTGAACGTTGCCGAGTGCTTGCTGTCCGGCGATGTTGGCTCCAGCCGCGGCATTCATCGGCATCTGGGCCATTGGCAGCGTCATGCCTTGGCCCATCATCGGGGCATAGCCTTGATACGCACCGGTCGGAACCATGTAGCCATCGACTAATGGCCCGCTGCCATAAACCATTCCACCGGACCCGCCGTAGCTGCCGCCCCATGAGCCTCCGGAACTGCCACCCGATGAACCGCCGGAGCTCCCGCCCGATGAGCCGCCGCTGCTGCCGTGCCAGCCGAAATGAAACAGGCCGCCTGAGCTTCCACCGGACGAGCCGCCGTGACTGCCCAACCAATGTCCGCCGCTGCTGCCGCCAGACGAGCCATGACTGCCGCCGAACAGAAACCCCAATCCGGCTTCACTCGGAGTCGCCTGCGCGAGCACTATCACTCCGGCCAGCAACATCGCCAGTTGTGTGCGACGTGTTCCGAACATTTCGATTCTCCTGATCCGAAGGCTTGTGAGAATCCCACATCATCCGGCACCTGTCGCCAGACGGAGGGACTTCCACCCAACGGTCAAACCTACCACGCTGGTCGATCCGTCGCGTGGACTTTGAACCACAATTCGTGAGGCGGATTGGCCACATCCCGGCACAATTGGCACACGCCGCTTGCCACGCAAAACTGTCCCCCTGAGTCCAACACACACGTCTCGCATCACACACGCTCGGAGTGATCCATGCTTACGCGACGCCTGGAACCCGAAGTCATGGACACGATCGAGGACGCTCGCGATTACGACTCGATGGATCACAGCACGGTCAATCGCGTCTTCGTCGATGATCTGCTGACGTTCGCGAACGAGTGCGGATGGCAGGCGCGACTCACTGACGCCCAGCGGCCACTGAACGTGCTCGATGTCGGCACCGGCACCGCGCTGATTCCAATCGAACTGTGTCGCCGCGAGGTCGCGTGTCGAATCACCGCGATCGACTTAGCGGCCGAGATGCTCAAGCTCGCCGACATCAATATCGCACGTGCGGGCCTCACGCGCCGCATTCAAGCGGAGCAGATCGACGCCAAGAAATTGCCCTACGGAGTGGCTGCGTTTGACGTGGTGATCTCCAACAGCATCGCGCATCACATCCCGGAACCGCGCGCCGTCTTCACGGAGATGCTGCGAGTCCTGCGTCCCAGCGGTCTGCTTTACGTTCGCGATCTGCTGCGGCCGCAATCACTGGCCGAGGTCGATCATTTGGTCGCGACTTACGCGGGTCAGGAAAACGCGCATTCGCAGCAACTCTTTCGCGACTCACTCCACGCGGCGTTGTCGCTGGCTGAGGTGCGCGAATTGGCGGTCGATGGGGGCATCACCGCTGATGCCGTTCAACAGACATCCGACCGTCATTGGACGCTCGCTTGGCGAAAGTGAATGCGAAAGGGTCGTGCGTTCAAAATTCAAAATTGCCTCGGCAATTTTGAA
>CAMDEA010000022.1 GCA_945893045.1 Planctomyces sp. SH-PL62 | reverse complement strand
CGTCCGATTCAAAACGGTCTGGTGTCCCACTACGCCTGGATCATGCTGCTGGGCGTGGTGCTGTTCTTGATTCAAATGCTGCGAGCGTTAGCCGGTTGACCTGTACGCCACCCCGCTTGTCGGGGTGGTTCCCGCGCTTCTGCACTACGGTTATGAAGCTGAAGTAGTGCAAAAGCGCGGGAACCACTGGGACAAGCCCAAGTGGCGAGATTTCAATTTTCAAACATAGATTTCACAAATGTTGCTGCTCTCCATCATTCTTCTGCCGCTTCTCGCCGCGATCCTCCTGGCGTTGCTGGGAGGTGGCCGAACCGTCGCTCGCTGGGTGGCATTGCTGACGGCGATCGGGACGTTGTTGATTTCGTTGGGGATCGCGGCGCAATTGACGACCGCTCGCGAAGGACACGCGCTGGCCACCACCGATCGTCCTGTCGATGGACCGGTGCAGCCGAAGCTCGAATGGCGGCGGACGTGGATGACGCTGGGGCACCTCAATCAGCCAAGCGGTGCCGTCCTTGCTGACAACGAATCCGGAGAAGTCATCGCGAAGGGCATCAACGAAACCCCAATCCGCTTGGAGTTCTACCTCGGAGCCGACGGCATCAGCGTGCTGATGCTCGCACTGACCGCGATCCTGACCGTCTCGGCTGTGTTGATTTCGTGGGAATCGATTCAGGATCGCGCGACCGAGTTCTACATCTGCCTCTTGGCACTCGAAGCGGGAATGCTGGGAGCGTTCGTGGCGTTTGATCTGATCCTGTTCTACGTCTTCTTCGAGTTCACGCTGATCCCGCTGTTCTTCCTGGTCGGCATCTGGGGCGGAGTGCAGCGGCAGTTCGCGGCGTATCGGTTCTTCATCTACACGCTGGCCGGCAGCGTGATCACGTTGCTGGGCTTAGTGGCGCTCGTGCTGAAAGTCATGGAATCCGGTCTGACCGCCACGCCGTTTTCGATTCCGGACATCGCCGCCGCGCTGAAAGCACAACCGCTGTCCGAACAATGGCAGATCGGCTTGCTGCTGGCGCTGAGTGCCGGCTTCGTCATCAAGGTGCCGCTGTTTCCGTTTCATACTTGGCTGCCGTTGGCTCACACGGAAGCCCCGACGGCGGGCAGCGTGCTGCTGGCCGGCATCTTGTTGAAGCTCGGCTGCTACGGTTTCTTGCGAATCTGCCTGCCGCTGTTGCCGGCCGCAATCGCCGGGTTCGGTGTGCCGGTCTATGCGACGATGGCAGTCATCGGCATCGTTTATGGAGCCTTGGGAGCGCTCGCTCAAAGCGACATCAAGAAGTTGGTGGCGTATAGCTCGGTCAGTCACCTCGGCTTCTGCATGTTGGGAATGTTCGCTCTGAACTCGGAAGGGATCACCGGAGCCGTGATGCAGATGGTCAACCACGGCCTCTCGACCGGCGCGTTGTTCCTACTGGTTGGCATGGTTTACGACCGCTATCACACGCGCGAACTGAGCGAACTGGGCGGCTTGGCGACGCGGTTGCCGCTGCTCTCGGTTTGCATGGTCTTCATCTGCCTCGCGAGCGCGGGCCTGCCCGGCTTGAACGGCTTCGTCGGCGAACTGCTCGCGCTGATCGGCATGTTCAAAGCCAATCCGATTTACGCCGCCATCGGCGCGACGGGAGTCGTCCTCGGTGCGTGGTATCTGCTGGACATGCTCCGCCGAGCCTTCTTCGGCCCGCTGAAAGAACCCGCCTTAGTTCACGGCCCAATCCTCGACATCAACATGCGTGAAGCGTTGGCCGTCGTACCGCTGATGATCCTCTGCCTGTGGATCGGCGTATTTCCAAAACCGTTGCTCGACACGATTGAGGACGACGTGCGAGTGGTCGTGAAGATGTATCCGCAGACTTCACCAACGAAGCCCGAAACTGCGGATGCGAAGCGAACAACAGAAGGAACACTCATCTCCGCTGATCGACGCTAATGAAGACTTCTTGATTAGTGAAGATTACTGCCGATTAGTGTTCCAAATTGAGTTCCAGGAGTTGAGTCGTGTTTCAGCATCTCACATCCGCCATCAGCCAAGTCCTCCCGGAAGTCGTGTTGCTCGCGGCAGCGTGCGTGAATTTGGCGGTGGGGCCGTTCCTCATCGGCGATGACGGAGCAGTTCCGAAGGGTCTCCAGCATCGCTGGGGGGTGTGGTCGCTGATCGCACTGGCGATTGCCGCCTGGTTGCAATGCGTGCCGACTCCGGTGGTCGAAGCGACTGGCCTCGCACCGTTTTTATCAGATCCGCTCGTCAGCTTTGTCCGGCTGGTGACGACGGTCACTGGCGTCGTGCTGGTGCTGATCAACTGGAACCAAACCGCCGAACGAGACTCGGCCGAATCGCACGCCTGTCTGCTGTTCATTCTCGCCGGAGCCAACTTGATCGCGCTGGCCAACGATCTCGTGATCCTGTTCCTCGCGTTGGAGTTGGTCAGCATCCCAACGTATCTCTTCCTGTATGTCGCTCGCCGAGACCGCTTCGGACAGGAAGCCATGTTGAAGTATTTTCTGCTGAGCGTCTTCTCCTCCGCTCTGGTGCTGTACGGCTTGAGTTTTTTGTACGGAGTTGCCGGCACGACGAACCTGACCGCGCTGCATCAAGTCCTCAAGAACCACCAACTCAATGCGTTGCCGACCATGCTGCTGGTGAGCATTGTGACCATCGTCGCGGGGTTGGCGTTTCGCATCACTGCGGTGCCGTTCCACTTCTACGCTCCGGACGTCTTCCAAGGCACGGCGAATTCCGCCGCCGCACTGTTGAGCTTCGTGCCCAAGGTCGCCGGCTTCATCGCGCTGGTCCGCATCCTCGGTCAACCGCGCATCACGGTTGCCGATCACTGGAGCCTCGCGGAAAAGAGCAGCGAAATGCTGTTCCTGCTGGCGATCGCCACGATGTTCGTCGGCAACTTGCTGGCTCTGCTACAAAAGAACGTGCGCCGGCTGCTGGCCTATTCGAGCATCGCTCACGCCGGCTACATGCTGGTCGGCCTGAGCGTCGCGGTTCGCGCGCCGCAGATCAATGACGATGCGACCTCGGCCGGTTCCATCGGCGGCTTGCCCGCCCTGCTCTTCTATCTCGGAGTTTACGGCGTCACGACACTCGGCGTGTTCGCGCTGATCGCCAGCCTCGCGCATCCCGAACGTCCGCTCGAAACCAGAGATGACCTCGCCGGCCTGGGCCAGACGCATCCCGCCGGAGCATTCCTCGCCGCCGTTCTGCTCTTCGGTCTGACCGGTCTGCCGCCAACCGCCGGGTTCCTCGGCAAGCTGACGCTGTTCCTCTCCGCGTGGAGTCACGGCACCGACTTCGGCCGCACGTTAGCCATCTGCTTGGCCATCAACGCCGCCATCGCCGCGTGGTACTACCTGCGACTGATCGGCGTGATGTACTTGCAGCCCAGCCGCGATGACACTCGCCGCGCGACGGGAGTGCCGGCATTTGTTGGCGTCTCGTTGTGCGCGGTCTCCAGCATCGCGTTGTTCTTTGCTCCCGATTGGTTGTGGCAGGCTTTGCAACGGGTTGGCGGTTAGGTTTTGCCGCACGGATGGCAGGGCCGGAGCACGGAGGAGGCAGGAGACTGCAGAGGCAAATGTCCTCTTGGATTTGGGGAGGGACTCGGTGATGGAGTTGCTTTTCAAGGACCAAACCGAGCGGTTGATTCAAGGCTTTTTCGTGGTCCACAATGAGGTCGGAGTGGGCCGCGATGAAGAGGCTTATCACCAAGCCTACCGGTTGTGGCTGGCCTCGGAAGGATTACCGGTGGCCAGCAAGCCTCCAGTTCCACTGTTGCTGGCAGGACGCGAAGCTCACGTCTTGTTTCCCGATTTCGTCGGTTGGGACCAAATCAGAGTTGAAATCAAATCGCTGCCGAGGAAGTTGGAGCCCGCCGAGGAACTCCAACTGTTTGATTATCTGAGAGCTCGCAAGGACCGTGTCGGTCTGCTCGTCAACATGGGGTTGGATCGCGTGCATTTCGACCGGCGGATTTACGATCCTGTCAAAACGACTTGCACTGAAGACTGGTCGCATTGGGCCGGCCGCATCGACGGTCGCGATCGTGAAATCGGGATGGCGGTGAGACAAGCATTGCAACTCGTGTATGAAACCCATCAGACGGGCTATGGGAACGAGGTCACGGAGAAGCTCGTTTTGTTCGCACTGCAATTACAAGGATTGCCCGTCATCGTTCGTCCGTCCGCCAAGGCAACCTTTCGCGGCACCGTCGTGCATGAGAGCGCCCTGGATTGTTTCGTGATCGACTGCCGCATGGTGCTCACGCTGTCGGCATTGTTTGATCACAACAACTATGCGAAGAGTCTCGGACTGTCCTACCTGCGAAACCTGGGACTCGCCTGGGGTGTCGCCGCCAATTTCGGCCGAAAAGAACTCCAAATCAACGCCCTGCGAAACTCCATCAACAACAACAACCCCACAATCACCCCCCCACCAGCATGATCGGCATTGCAGCTCTCCGTGCTCCGGCCCTGCCATCCGTGCGACAACCAATGCCTTCCACCGAAAGCCGAAAATGAAACCAACCCTCTGCATATTCTTACTGATGATTCCAATGCTTGAGGCGTTGAGGACTCCACTCCGTGCCGATGATCCAAAGTCAGCGTCGAGCCGGTTCGTCGATCACTCGCTGCTGATCGCACCAGAGTTTCCGTGTACTTGGCCGGCGCATCCGTTTCCGAGATTTCAGATCACACATCAGCGGACGATCGGGCCGGACTCGGCGTACAACATCGACGTGCTGCTGATCGACGGCAACACCGGAACGCAGTTGGATGTGCCGCCGCATTCGGTGGCTCGGCCGGACTTGAAGCGGGAGAAGTCGGGGCCGCTCGGCTTGGCGTACACGGACAAGATCGAAGCATGGCAGTTTGGCGGCGAGGCGTGTGTCGTCGATGTCCGCGACTTGCTCGATCAGGCTCCGAAGGGAGTCAGTCCGCTGGTGAAGCGCGAGCATGTTGAACGATTCGAGAAGCAGCATCGCAAGCTGCGATTCGGCGACGTCGTATTGTTCCGCAGCGATTATTCGGACAAGTATTACCGGCCGTATCCGGAAGGGAGCCGCTTCATCGCCGATGCGCTGGATCGCAAGGCACCGGGTTTTCCCGACCCCGATCCGGATTGCATGGAGTTGCTCGCGACGCGCGGCGTGATGAATCTCGGCACGGACAGCGCCAGTATGGGACCGCTTCCCGACCTCGCGGAGCCGACGCATTACGCCGGACTCAAGCACGGCATGATCTGGACCGAGAGCGCGACGAATCTCAAAGAGCTGCCGCCGACCGGCGCGTTCTATTGCATGATCGGCCCGAAGCATCAAGGTGCTCCTTATGGCGAAGGCCGAGCGTTCTCGATCGTCGGCGGTGAGTTACCGAAGCGGCTCATCGAATCGGCAAAGGCCAAGCGTGCGATCGACCTGTCGCCGACGCTCGCTCCGAATTTGCCGATCACGTCGCCGGGAGCCGGCACCGGGCAACATCGGCAGGTCTATCTCAAACTCGACTTTCTTTATTCCGAATACCTCGACCTGTGGCATCACACACATCTGATGGACGCGATGGCCGGAACGCATCTCGTGCCGCCGTCATTCGCGTTGCCGCCGGTCGGCGACAAAGTGGCATACTCTCCCGAAGTTCGCGGCTGGCTGGCCGAGTACGAAACGAAGTACGGCTTACGCGGCGAAAGCGCAATGACAACGGAGAAGGTTCCGCTCGATTGGACCTGCGGTAACGTGCGAGTCATTGATGTGACATCGCTCGTCGGCAGCACCGACAAAAAGTCGTGGCCCGCGTCGCCTGAAATCACACCGGCAGTCATCCAGGAATTCGAGAAGAAGAACGGCGCTCTCAAACCGGGCGAAGTCGTCCTGTTCCGAACCGGCCACCTCGATCAGCACTTCAAAGCCCAGCCGAACGATGGCGGCGTGTGGTCCGATCCGCTCAACGGTAAAAGCGAAGGCTGGCCCGCGCTTGGTCCCGATGCGGTTGTCGTTCTCAAGGACAAAGGGATTCGTTGTGTTGCAACGGACGCCCCCGATCTCGGCGGCGTGAATCCCAAACGAGCGTTGATGACCTACTGGGCGCTCGGCAGCCGCGAGATGGTCGGCGTTGAGTTCCTGCACAACACCGCCAAGATTCCGCAAGGCGGCTACTTCCTGTTCGCCGCACTCCGCATCCGTGACTGCCACGGCGGACCAGGGCGAGCGATCGTGCTGCATTGAGTTTGATCCATTACCTCCGTTAGGCGCGACTTCGATGTCGTTCTGGATTTTTGGCAAAAAGCAACGTGGCCGCCGAAACCTTTATTCGGTGAACCTCCCGTTCGTGGCGATCTTCTCGCTGTTTCTTTTTTTGATACTTGCATGTCTGAGCGTGATCCGAGGCTGTGCATTCTGATTTGAGTTCGGATCAGTCGACCGGACAAAAACTTCCCTCAAGAGAAACACGATGGCAAGCAATCTTTTCGATCTCACTGGCCGAGTGGCTCTCGTCTCCGGCGCGGCTCAAGGCATGGGCCGAGCGATGTCATTAGCGTTGGCTCAACACGGTGCCGACTTGATGCTGGCCGACCTCAATGAAGCCGGACTTCAGCAAACGGCCGAGGCCATCGCGAAGCTGGGACGCCGAGCGATCCCGGTGCGCTGCAATGTCTCGCAGCCGGAACAGATTCGGCCGATGTTCGAGCAACTCGACCGCGAGTTCGGCCGCATCGACTTCCTGGCGAACGTCGCGGGCGAAGGGATTCTCGGCAAGCCGGAAGAGATTTCGCTGGCCGACGTCGAGCAATGCTGGCGGAATCTCGTGCTTGGCCGCTTCTGCATGTGTCAGGAAGCGGGACGTCGCATGTTGAAACAAGGCCGAGGCAGCATCGTCAACATCGGCTCGATCGCCAGCCAAACGGCGCTCGGCCGAGGCCACATCGCCTACAGCATGGCGATGGGAGCCGTCGTGCAAATGACTCGCGAACTGAGCACCGAATGGAGCAGCGCCGGCGTCCGAGTGAACTCGATCCTGCCCGCTCAAGTCGTGAACCCTAGCCTCGAAAAACGGATGGCCGCCGACCCAACGCTGCAAGCTCGGTTCGAGTCCGGAATCCCGCGCGGTCGCATGGGACAACCGACCGACATTCAGGGACTGGCCGTGTTCCTCGCGTCGGACGCTTCAACGTGGATCACCGGCGCAATCATCCCGATGGATGGCGGCAACCTCGCGATGAATGCAGGCGGTACGCGGCGATATGTGGAAAACCAACAACAATGAGCAACAGCATGAAACCTGAAACACTGCTCGGCCTATATCGCACGATGCAGATCATCCGGCAGACGGAAGAAGAACTGGCTCGCTGTCATCAGCGAGGACTCGTGCTCGGCGCGTGTCACACCTACGTTGGTGAAGAAGCCATCGCGAGCGGTGTCTGTGCTCACCTCACCGAGCACGATGTCGTCTTCAGCACGCATCGCGGACACGGGCACGCGCTGGCGAAAGGGGCTCATCCACGCGAACTCATGGCAGAGTTATTCGGCCGCGAGACGGGTCTCTCGCGCGGACGCGGCGGTTCAATGCACCTGTTCTCGCCGGAGATCGGCATGATGGGGACCAGCGGCATCGTCGGCCCGTGCATCTTGCAGGCGTGCGGCGGCGGCTACTCGTTCAAGCTGATGAAACTGCCGCATGTCGCCGTCGCCTTCTTCGGTGACGGAGCCTCCAACAACGGCGCATTCCACGAAGGGCTGAACATGGCCAGCATCTGGAAGCTGCCGGTTCTGTTCGTCTGCGAGAACAACCAGTTCGCGACCGAAATTCCCAACGCCTACGCCGCCGGCAATCCCAGCGTCGGCAGCCGCGGCGCGACCTACGGCATTCCGGGCTTTGAACTCGACGGCAACGACGTGCTCGAAATTCATCGCGTTGCCGGCGAAGCCATCGCGCGAGCCCGCGCCGGTGGCGGCCCGACGCTCATTGAGTGCAAGACGTATCGCACGCGCGCACACGCCGAAGGCATGGGCGACTTCACCTATCGCACTCGCGAAGACGTCGAAGAATGGAAGAAGCGTTGCCCGATCGGACGAGTGAGAAGTGGGGAGTGGGAAGTGGGGAGTGACGGCAAGCCGGTCGCAGAGCAATTCGACGCAATTGATCGTGACATTCAAACGATGGTGAAAGAATCGCGCGAGTACGCCGAAACAAGTCCTTGGCCCGATCCGAACACCGCCACCAATCACGTCTACAGTCCGTCCCCTTCACTCCCCACTCCCCGCTCCCCACTCCCCACTCCCCCCATCAAAACTTTCTCGCAAGCCACTCACGAAGCACTCTCCGAAGAGATGGCCAAGAACCCGCGCATCTTCGTCATGGGGGAAGGCATCGGCGTTCGCGGCGGGAACTTCAAGACGACCGATGGACTATTCCAGAAGTACGGAGCCGAACGTCTCTGCGATACACCGATCTGCGAGCGCGGCTTCGTGGGCCTCGCTTGCGGAGCAGCCATGACTGGCACGCGGCCGATCATCGACTTCATGTTCGCCGACTTCGTGATGGACTCCGTCGGCGAGATCGTCAACCAGATCGCCAAGATGCAGTACATGTCAAGCGGCCGGCTGAAGATGCCGGTCCTGCTGCGCGGCTGCATCGGCATCGGACATTCGGCAGCGACGCATCACTCCGGCAGCTACTACGCGATGTACGCGCAAGTCCCAGGTTTGCGCGTCGTCGTGCCGTCGACGCCCGCCGATGCGAAGGGCCTGCTCAAGCGAGCGTTGAACTGCGACGACCCGGTACTGTTCCTCGAACATCGCGAGATTCTGCAAGTCAAAGGGCCGGTCCCCGATGGCGAATACGAAATCGAATTCGGCAAAGCTTCTGTCGTGCGCGAAGGCCGCGACGTGACCGTCGTCGCGCTGGCTCGCATGGTTCATCTGACGCTCGGCGTTTGCGATGAACTCGAACGCGAAGGCATCTCGGTCGAGATCGTCGATCCGCGCACGGTCAGTCCGCTCGACACCGAAACGATTCTGCAATCGGTCGCGAAGACCGGCCGACTGTTGATCGTCGACGAGCCTCCCGCGCCCTGCGGCTTCGCGGCCGAGATCGCAGCCCGCATCGTCGCCGAAGGTTTTGATAGCCTCGACGCCCCGATCCGTCGCCTCACCGGAGCCTTCTGCCCGACGCCCTACAGTCCACCGCTCGAAGCGGTCATGGTCCCGCAGCCAAAGCAGATCGCCGACGCGATCCGACAACTTATCGCCGAATGAATTGGTGATTGATGATTGGCTATTTGTGATTTGAAATAGCCAATAGCCAATAGCCAATAGCCAATAGCCAATAGCCAATAGCCAATAGCCAATAGCCAATAGCCAATCCTTGAACGCCAAACTTTCGCGAGCCATGAATGCCCCACCCAATCCAAATCCCTCGCCTCGGCTGGTCGATGGAACAAGGCACCTTCGTCGGCTGGCTCAAAAACAACGGCGACGATGTCCGACCGGGCGAGCCTCTCTTCACGCTCGAAGGCGAAAAAGCGATCCAAGAAATCGAAGCCGTCGATGCGGGCACGCTGCACTTCGACGCGACCAATCCCGCCGAAGGCGACATCGTTGCCGTGGGTGCCATCATCGGTTATCTGCTCGCGGTCGGTGAAACTGTGCCGCCGATTCCATCGCGCCCAATTCCATCCGCGCCTCAGCCACAAACCGAATCCGTAACGTCCGCCGCTGGCGGATTAGTTAGCGGAACACTTCGGTCGCCGCAGAACGTGGGACAGGTTTCCAACCTGCCCGTGAATCACAGGCAGGTTGAAAACCTGCCCCACGTCACCCCACCCGCATCACCCGCCGTGCGTCGTCTGGCGAGACAACTTGGCGTCGATCTCGCGCCGCTCACTTCGGCGGGCCGCATCTCGGAAGCCGACGTCTGCCGCCGCTACTTGCAAAGCCGAGGCGAATTCCTGCCGAGCGTCATCGAATCGAACCCGGTCACTCCCTCGGCTCCAGCGATCCGCTCGTCCGCCGTCCCTCGTCGCAGCCGGAATCTGCCGACGATTTCCCCACGTGCCGCACGCTCCGCCGCACGGCTCGGAGTCGATTGGACGCAGCTTCCCGGCACCGGCTCGCAACGCCGCATCCGCGAACGTGACGTCCTCGCCGTCGCGAACAACATCGTCACGCCGCCGCTCACCACATCGGCCGCGATTCGCACCATCCCGATCACTCCGCTGCGACGCGCCATCGCCAATCGCATGGTGACCAGTCTGCAACAGGCCGCGCCGGTCACGCTCACCACACAGGTCGATGTGTCTTCGCTGATCGAGTTTCGCGAGCGACTCAAACAGTCTGGTGAATCGCCGATCCCGTCGCTCACCGATTGTTTCGTCAAACTAACGGCGATCGCGCTGTGCGAGCACCCCGCGCTCAACGCACGCTGGCAAGACGATGCCATTGAACTCATCGACGAGATTCACATCGGCATCGCCGTTGATACGGACGCGGGCCTGCTGGTTCCCGTCGTGCGAGACGCACAACGCCAAACCGTCTTCGAGATCGCCAACCAGTCCCGCACCTTGATCGAGCAAGCTCGCACGCGACGACTCACGGCTCAAGACCTGCAAGGCGGCACGTTCACAATCACGAATCTCGGATCGCTGGGCATCGACGCTTTCACGCCAATCATCAACTTCCCTGAGACCGCCATCCTCGGCCTCGGCCGCATTCAAACTCGTCCCGTCACACTAGCCCGACGCGCCAGCGAGGGATCGGAAGTCACCAACAATGTCGATCCCTCGCTCGCGCGTCGGGCTGGTTTGGAAACCGACTCACTTCAGCGACTGATGACGTTGAGCCTGACGTTCGACCATCGAGTGCTCGACGGAGCACCCGCCGCGCGTTTCCTACAAAAATTGGCACGACTCGCCGCGAGCGATTTGCAGTCACTCATTGAGCCGCCAACCCATCGTTGACGCATTTCCTCCCCCCGCTAGAATCCGCCCGCCCTTCGGGATGTAGCTCAGCTTGGCTAGAGCGCTACGTTCGGGACGTAGAGGTCGCAGGTTCAAATCCTGTCATCCCGACTTGAGAAACCTCGCTGGCAGGACGTGTCAGCGAGGTTTTTTCTTTGGCGGTCTCGTCGTGTCTTTCTCGACCAGATGCGTGCATCTTTCGGCGAGCCGGTGGCCGTTAGGCCCCGGACATATTTCAATGACGAGTTGTCCGAGGGCTGACGCCCATCGGCTCGCCTGTTGGGTTGCGGGAAAAGCCCGCGTTTGGATTGGACCACTCACCAGAAACGCGGACCACGAGATGCCGACGCTGAATTGGATTGGCAAGGAGGCGGTGGTCGATCATCACCGTCGCGTGCCCACGCGGTTACTGGAGTGCGACCGCGAGTTGTCGGTCGGCGACCCGGAGGCGGAGAACCTGCTGGTCGAAGGGGACAATCTGGAGGCACTCCAGGCGCTGCTGCCGCGCTATCGGGGGCAGGTGAAGTGCATCTACATCGATCCGCCGTACAACACGGGGAACGAAGGCTGGGTTTACAACGACAACGTCAACGACCCGCGCATCCGCAAGTGGCTCGGCGATGTCGTCGGCAAAGAGGCCGAAGACCTCTGCCGCCACGACAAGTGGCTCTGCATGATGTACCCACGGCTGGCGCTGCTGCGCGAGTTTCTCAGCGATGACGGAGCGATCTTCGTCAGTTTGGATGACAACGAAGTTCACGCGCTGCGGTACATCATGGATGAGATATTCGGATCATCAAATTTTGTCACAACGATCAGTTGGCAGAAGATATACACCGTCAAAAACTCGGCTCGACACTTTTCAGAGATGCACGACTATTTGGTCGTGTATGCAAGACACGCCGACACTTGGAAGCCGAACCTCGTTCCTCGAAGTTCCAAGCAAGACAAAGCATACAAGAACCCAGACAACGATTACCGAGGACCGTGGAAGGCGACACCGCTTCACGCTCGCAACTACTACAGCCAAGGTCTCTACTCGATCAAGGCACCTTCCGGCCGGGTAATCCACGGGCCACCAAACGGCACATACTGGCGTTATCCAGAACGCACATTTCTTGAACTCTCTACTTCCGGTGCCATCTGGTGGGGTAAGGATGGGAATGGTGTTCCAGCACAGAAACGGTTTTGTCCGATGTGAAGCAAGGCGTTGTGCCAGCAACCATGTGGTTTCACGATGAGGCTGGGCACAACGCGGAAGCAAAGAACGAACTGAGAGATGTCTTGAGCAGCGAGACGGAAATGTTCATCACGCCGAAGCCCACTCGACTTATCTCGCGGGTTCTTGAATTGGCATCCGATACGAACTCGATTGTCTTGGATTCGTTTGCAGGTTCCGGTACCACGGGACACGCAGTCGCAAAGCTCAATGCGGCAGACGGTGGCAACCGCCGCTACATTCTTGTCGAAGTCGTCCCTGACATTGCGAAGGGCGTGACTTGCCAGCGACTGGAGCGGGTCTGCAACGGCTACGCCGATGTGAAGGGCAATGCGGTCGCGGGGTTCGGTATTGCCGGCTGGGACGGACGCTGCTGGACGAGCAGGGGAACATCAACGGTGACGTGCCGTTCGCCGACTTGGCTCGTTTCGTCTATCTGCTGGAATCAGGCGTGCCCGTGCCGACTCGGCCACGCAAGGATTGTCCGCTGCTCGGAGTGCATCACGGGCGAGCAATTTATCTGTTGTACAACGGCGTACTCGGCGACCGTCGGCCTGCCAGCGGCAATGTGCTGACGAACGCAGTCTTGGCCGCGCTGCCACCGCATCCCGATGGCTCAGGCCCGCGTGTCGTGTACGGTGAAGCGTGTCGATTGAGCGACGCGACGCTTGGCCGTGAAGATGTGACCTTCCGTCAGATTCCGTATTCGTTGCGGGAGGGGTGATTGTGGGTCACGGCCCGTTGGGCCTTACGAGAAATGGTCGGCCCGTTTTCCCAGGGCGTTGCCCTGGGCTATCGAGTGAACCGCCGTTGGCGGAAAAGACAAAGCGGACAAACGAGAACGACAATTTCAAACGAGAACGACAATTTCAAACGAGAGACAATTTCAAACGAACGGCGAATTCAAATGGGCAACGCCCGATGCCTAGCCCCAAACGGGCCGGACTCGAATGCCCAGGGCAACGCCCTGGGTTAGGATTCGCGAAACGACCAACAAGGCCCAACGGGCCGTGACTTGGAATCAACAACCATGCGGCTGGGCCTGAAAGACTACCAACGCGAGACACTCGCTCGGTTGGCTGAATACTGCGATGCCGTGCGAACTCACTCGGCACGCGACACGGCACGGCCGGATCGGGACGCGTTCGAGGCGCTCACCGGCCGCAATTATTATTCGGCTCCCGGATTTGAAGGCGTGCCATACGTCTGTCTGCGGTTGCCGACGGGTGGCGGCAAAACACTGCTGGCGGCGCATGCCATCGGCACCATCGGTCGCGGTTTGATCGGCACGGATCGGCCAGCGTGTCTGTGGATCACCCCCAACACGACCATCCGCGATCAAACACGTCGGGCATTACAAACGCGGCATCATCCGTATCGGCAGGCATTGGAAGATGCGGTCTCCGCGTCCATCGAAGTGGTCACGATTGAAGAGGCACTGACCACGCCGCGCACAGTCCAGTCGGACGCGGCGCTGGTGATCGTGACCACGATTCAGTCTTACCGCATTCGTGACGAGCACGGCGAAGAACTGGCCGCCACGCGCCGCATCTATCGCGACAACGGCTATCTGCAAAGTGCCTTCGAGAACCTGCCGTCGTGGGCACGCACCGAGTTGGCTTGCGATGACAAGGGCTTGGTCAATCTGTCGTTGGCCAACGCTCTGAAACTGCGGCGGCCGATCGTCATCATGGACGAAGCTCACAACGCGCGCACGCCGACGTCGTTCGATTCGCTGGCTCGATTTGGACCATCGTTCGTGCTGGAACTGACGGCTACTCCCGAACAGCGGCACGAGCCGCAGCATCCGACGAACCCGCGTTTCGCCAGCAACGTGCTGCACGCCGCCAGCGCGCTGGAGTTGAAGAATCAGGGCATGATCAAATTGCCCGTCGATCTGGAAAGCCGCACGGATTGGCTCGAAGTGCTGGCCGCCACCGTCCAACGTCGCGACGAATTGGAAATCATCGCCGATCGAGCGCAGGAAGACGTCGGCCTGCCGTTCCTGCGGCCGATTGCTCTGATTCAAGCTCAGCCGTCGTCGAAGACTCGCGAGACGCATACGGCGGAAAAGGTCAAAGCCGCACTCTTGGAACGCTTCGCCGACCGCGTGCGGCCAGAGTATGTGGCGATTTGCACGGGAACCATCGACGAGATCGGCGACACCAACTTGATGGAGACCAACTGCCCGATCCGTTACGTCATCACGGTCGACAAACTTCGCGAAGGATGGGATTGCCCGCTGGCGTATGTGCTCGGTTCCATCGGCAACGCGGCCACGGCGACGGCGGTCGAGCAACTCATCGGCCGCATCCTGCGGATGCCTAACGCCAACCCAACACGGGTGCCGGCGCTCGATCGCGCGTATGCCTTCGTGCTGAGTGACAACGTCGTCCAAACCGCGATGCAGCTTCGCGACCGAATGGTGGAGAACTGCGGCTTCGATGAACGCTCGGCCGACGAGGCTCTGCGCGTCACCGCAACTCAGACACAGGAGCTGTTGGGACTGGGACGAATCCCGTTGAGTGCCGCCCCCGCGCCGGGATCGTTGCCGACGGAACTTGCGCAGAAGACTCGGTACGACGAAGTGTCCAAGACGCTGGTGCTGACCGACCTCTTGGATCGACATGACGTGCAGACGCTGTGCGAAAGCTTGACCGAGCCGTCCGACCGCGCGGCCGTCGAAGCGTACTGGCAACACGAACGGCCTATCGGCATCGCGGTCAAACCGCTCGGACAGTACGCCAAGCCAATGCGCGTTCCTCGGTTGACGGTCGTGACGGGTGGTGGGTGACTGGAGCCTTGGCCGGTATTCGTACTCTTCTCGCCTTTCATCAATTGGTCCTCCGGAAAACAAAAAAGGCCGCTCCACCGTGGAACGGCCAAACTCAGAAACATTCTTTGGAGCATCGCTGGCTCGCTAAGGAATCCCAGCCCTCAATGAGATATGAGACGAATTCGCTGCGGATTTAGCTCAGGGGAAATTCACCTGGTGAGACGATGGCTCAACTCAACTATGTCGCCGGCGATAACCAGTACATGGACGCGAGGAGCCAATATAGGCGCCCCGCCTCCGCAATGGTTCAACCTCTGGATCGGGCCGTTGATCTGAGCACTAGCTCACCAACATAAGAACGAATCAACTGCAAGTAATTCCGGTCGTCGATGTCAGGGGTGCCTTGGTCCTTAGTGACCCAAGTCGCGTTTCCCTGCTTGCGCACATTCCACAAACCGACGGTGCCGCTTGGATCGGTAATCTGCACCTGGCTCTCCGGCAAACGAACGATGGTAGAGAACAGCAAGGAACGGTCGATGCTCGAATATGTGCCGAATCCGATACTTTCCTTCAGAACGTCTAGCCTCCCGTTCAGTTCGATCGCTTCGGAACCGTCCGGCGTCCGGAACAAAGCAACGGTCAAGAGCGGCACGGTGTGGGCCTGCAATTTGAGTTCCCAAGTCTCGTTATGCCTGTTGGCAATGACTGCGACAGACCGTGGTATGTACTCGACGATGCTCTTGGCGCGTTCATGGCTGATCCCCAAACTCGGTAGACTGACACCGTCTGCTGGAAAAAGAAAATGGTTTGAATCGGTAGAATAGAACGACTTCCAGTTGCTTCATTTTCGGAGTGGCTCACATGAGTCTTTCGCTCGCGAAGTGCCTTCTGCCAGGGGAGGCCACATGACAAACAATTCGGACGCACAACCAGCAACTGGGGCATCAACCTACAAGCGCGTCGCACAACGCGTTGAAGAATCCATGATCGTGAAACGGTATCGAGCCATTCGCTGGGTCGGATGCGCTTATCTCGCGTTGTGGCTGATTCCAATGCTCTTCGGGGAATTGGATACCAACGCGACACCCTCTGGCGTGCTGAGTCTGCAATTCGCGAAGACTGGTGGCATCGCTCACATCATGATGGATGTGTGGGGGCCGGAAGGACAACGTGCAGCCTTTGCCAATCTCCTCTGCGACTTCGTCTACATCGGCACCTATTCCGTTCTCTTTTCAGGCTGGATTCTGTGGATCGCAAACCGAGTGCGCGACGAATCGCCAATTCTGGCGCGGGTTGGAAGACGTTTAGGATTCGGGCAATTCGTGGCTGCGGCATGCGACCTCATTGAAAACGTCCTGTTGCTCTGGGGACTCTGCGAATACTCGCCCACAGGCGAGGTATCGGATGGAATTTTCGCGTGGGCTGCGCGCTTTGCGACTGCGAAATTCGTATTGATCCTGCTGGGCAGTGGCTACTTCGCCTACACACTCAGCTCACTGACGGAGGTACGCCGATATTTTCTGGTCGTTTGGCACATGCGATTCAGCCTCGTGATGGCGTTCGCGGTCCCAACCATTCTGATTGTCTCTGCCCAGGCCCAAGAGACATTGCGAGTTTTGGCGGAGAATTTGCGCGAGACACCGTCGCTCGCGATCTGTTTCGTGGTGGCAGTTGCTTTCTTCTCGTGGATGGCTTGGTACTGGGCACGCTTTGTGGGATTCCAAGTCGCGCCCTCTGAGCCGGAGGAAACTCTGAGCCTGGGACAAAAGTCTGGCCTGAGATGGCTGCCAATCGTTTGTCTGCTAACGCCCATCGCCTTGTCCGCTGTGGCAGTCTATGAAGCCGCGCAACCCGTGGCTGCGGCTGAGTCGTTGGGTGCGAAGCGAGGTGAAGGCGAAAGCAAACGGATCGAATTGAAGGAGCAGCCAAGTTCCCAGAGAGCACTCACTCATTCCCCAGCGCGGTCGAAAGCCGCGCGGACGTTGTATCTCACGATGTGGGTCTTCATTGCGATGGGTTTCGCTGCGTGGAAGTTTTTAGCCAAGGAGCGCCGACGGGAAATCTTCGTTGCAGGTCTCACATTTAAGGGTCTCTGGGCTCATGAACCCAAGCCCCGACTCTTCTATTTACTCCTCACGTTCATCCCGGGAGTTGCCTTGTTCGTCGCCGTGGGATTCCTTGGATCTGCAGGAGTCCTGTGGACTCGCGTGCTGGGAACTCCTGCTGTCCTGCTGTTGGCCACAGCCGCGTTGATTCCGATCGGAAGCACGCTGGTCGTCATCTGCCATTCGACTCGAGTCCCCTGGATGTTGTTTGGATTCTGCGCCGCTCTGGTCTTCTCGCTATTTGATCTGAATGACAATCACGAAGTCCGTCGAATCGGTCATCAACCGCCGCCAGTTCGTGACATCTACCCTTCATTGCAACTGGAAACGAGCTTTCCGAAATGGTTGCAGTCTCGCCCTGACTTCAAGGAATTCGTTAAGGCTGACGCAGAGGGAAACTCCATCGAAGGCGAGTATCCGGTCTTCTTTGTGGCCGCCGAGGGGGGAGGCATTCGAGCCGCGTATCAAACAGGGATGCTGCTCGCGACCTTGCAGGATGCGGACCCGCGGTTCGTCGATCATGTGTTTTGCATCAGCGGAGTTTCGGGAGGCAGCGTAGGCGCGGGTGTTTTTGGCGCGCTGGCAGCCGATGGCGAAAAGGCGCATCACGCGGACTGGCGTCGGAAGACGGATGCCGTTCTCTCACGTGATCTTCTGACACCATTGATCGCTGCCAGTCTTTCGCCAGATTTGCTCCAACGATTCATTGGGTGTCCCATTCCACGCTTCGATCGTGCGCGAGCCCTGGAGTATGCGATCGAAGGCGCATGGCGTGAGGGCGTTCAAAATGGCAACAATCATTTCGCAAGGTCGTTCTACAATTTCTGCGACCGATTTGAAGAACGCAGCGTGCCGGCACTGTTCCTCAACACAACGGGCGTGAGAACCGGCGAGCGGATGGTGGTCAGCACTCATTTCAGCTTGTCATCACAATGGAGTGAACCACCCGGACCCGAACGACTGCCGACACAATCAGAATTCGACATCGGAACATCGACAATTGCGGAAAAGCTCTATGGCCAAGCTCAGTCAGACATCGCTTTAAGCACGGCGGTGACGCTCAGCTCGCGATTTCCATATCTCACGCCAAGTGGCTTCATTGCAATTGAAACACCAACTAGCGGCAGTCATCCGATTCCTCAACGCATCAAGCACCGGTACGTGGATGGCGGATACTTCGATAATAGCGGGCTAGTAACGATTGGGGACGTGATCGCAGCATTGCAAGAGAGCGTCGAAACGAAGCACTGGCGTCCTGTTGTTTTGAGGATTGGTTTCGGAGGCCGGGCGACGCTGGATCAGGCGATTCAGGAGCAAGCACGTCGGTTGCAGCGGTCATCAAAGTTTGAGAAGCCGCGAGCAGAGGTTGTCGCGTCGCAGTTGAAATCCTCCAATCCCGATCTACAGCGTGCGGTCGAGGCCGCAGAACGTATCCAAGTCGGAGCGTCAGCGCCACTTAGTCCGGCACCAGGTCCAGGACTCGATGAGCTCCTGACGCCACTACAAACATTTCTGGCGACTTGGGACGGCCATAATCGAACCGAGTATCGACGCCTCAAATCGCGACTTTGGGACCAATCGGAACGCATCGTGAAAACGAGTTCCCCCGATCCCAAGACTCAACCGGGCAGACTGGTCGGTTCCCGAATCCCCAAATTGGAACTCATCGAGTTCGCGTTCTTCGAATTCGACACACCGTTGCCGCTGGGCTGGCAGTTGTCACGCGCTGCAAGGGACGACCTGCAATGGCAGGTGGCTGGCTTTGATCCCGAGAATCACCCCATTGAATCCAATGATCTCAAGTCGCAGCTCGAAATATTAGAATTCGCCGAAAGGGCTGCCGATGACTCCAGTTCCAATCTAGCGAGCTTACTAACCGTGCTTCGTGCGATCGAATCACTCCGGCCATGAACGCATCGCACACATTACGTTTTCGCCCTACTCACAACTCGCTTGGTCTTTGAAGTCAGCCAACAACGCCAGAGCGTCCAACTCCCCCTGCACGTCCAGCAATTTCGGATCGGTGTCGGTCATCGTCCCATGAATGTTGGCATGACGCATTGGCTGACCGTCATCGTTGCTCGTCTCGTTGCACGATTTGTTGAAGAGCGACCGCGCAAATGGAATCTGTCGCGATACCGCGATCCCAACTCACAACCGCTAGCGTTGACTGTCCACGGCAGTCTTTCTGCCATCAACAGTCACCGCGTCGCAGATCAACTGGTAGTAATCCGCGATGCGATAGTCCTTGGCGGGAGGGGCCAGGTCGGATTGGCGGATGACGATCAGGTCGAGGCTCGGGACCACGAATATGTTGTTATCCCATCTGCCCAGCGCGGCGAACGCATCCTGCGGCACGGGCCACTTGTTCGTGGCGTTGTTCCACCACAGGTAGCCATACGACTTGTTGAGTTCCTGCGATGGTGCGATGGACTCCTTCAGCCAATCGGCGGGAACGATCTGCTTGTCATTCCATTTGCCGTGATGCCGCACCAGCAAACCAATCCGACCCAGCGAACGAGCCGTGGTCAGGCAGCCGGAGTACGGCAACGCAAAACCCTCGCGACGTTCCCAGGTCAGATCCTCCGAGCGAATTCCGATCGGGCGAAAGACGCGCTCGTTGAGGAACTCGTCGATTTGCTTGCCGGTCGCTTTCTGGAAGACCGGGCTGAGCAGTGCGAGGCCGGTGTTGTTGTAGTCCCACTTCGCGCCCGGTTCGTGATCCATCGGGGCGGTCTTCAGCGCGTAGCTGAAAAGATCTTCGCGTTGACCGATTCCCGGATCGTTGTGGACTCCGGTCGTCATGCTCAGCAATTGCTTCACGGTGACGGCTCGTTTGCTGTCGGGGCTGGCATCGGGAATGTACTTGCCGACGGTGTGATCGAGAGCCAGCTTGCCATCCGCGATCGCCAACCCGGTCGCCATGCTGGAGAGCGATTTCGATGTGGAGTACGCGGCGAACTTCGACTGCCGATTCGCGTCGCTGAAGTACCACTCGGCGACGATGCGGCCGTGGCGAATGACGACGCCCGATTTGCTATTGTGCGACTCCAGCCAAGCCTTGGCTTTTTCAAGACCCGCAGCATCCATGCCCTGACTGGCCGGAGTGGCCATCTCCCAGTCCTCACCCGGCCATACGGTTTGAGCGGATGCTCCAGGAATGTAGAGGGAAACAATCAACAACGACAAAACGAACGGGCGAGACATTTTGATTTCTCCAAGTAAGTTTCGTAGGTCAGGCTTTCTAGCCTGACCCGCACGCTCTAATCCACGCGGAATACTCACCGGGTCAGCCTGGAAAGGCTGACCTACTTTGTTTCCCAAAGATTTTTCAGTGGCACGACGGCTCCGCCTTTGGCTTTGCTTTCTTCGGCGGCTTGCATCAGCGCGAAGATCTCCAGCGTTTCGGCGGGCTGGACCGGGACTTGGCCGGTTTTGAAGAACTTGGCGATCTCGGTGGCGAGCGGTTTGTAGCCGACGTATTCGTCGTTCGTCGGCACGACTCCTTTGACCGGGACGCCGTGGCCGTAGATGCCAGAGGTGGAGACTCCTTTGTCACCGAAGACGGTCGCGCTGTATTTGACCGCTCCCTCTTTGATGCCTCGGTACGTTCCGACGCGGCCGTCTTTCCAAGTGGCGGTGATAGATTCGGTGGTCGGCGTCGAAGCACACGTCACCGACACGACGCCCGGTCCACCCATGATCGTGTAGAGCGTTTCGAGGCTGTGCAGCGGACGCCAGAACTTGTCCGCTTCGGGAGCCTTCGGATCCCAGCCGCCATAGACATCGCAGCCGATGACCTTGCCGACTTCCGGATGATTGACCATCCCGGCGAAGCCGGTGCTGAAGCGATGCTGTGAACTGCTCCAGCACGGGGTCTTCGTTTCGGCGGCGAGCTTCATGATCGCGACCGCGTCTTCCGGCGAGGAGGCCAACGGACGGCCGATGAAGAGTTTCTTACCGGCTCGCAGCACCGGCTCCGCCTGCTTGCGATGCAGTCGCGCGTCGAGGCTGAAGATCATCACGCAATCGACTTTCGACAACAGCGCGTCGAGCGAATCGACCCACTCGATCGGCGGTACCGCGTCCTTCGGGTCTTTCGGACTCTGGTACATCTTCGAGAGCTGGTCTTTCCACTGTGCCCCCAGCTTCGCGCTATCGGGATAGTCGTCGCTGCCAACCGGGTAAGCGGCGACTACTCGCATCCCCTCGAAGACTCCCTCGCCATGCGGCTTGTTGAGAAATTCCGTGTACGCGACCGACCCATAGTTATCGATGCCGAGAATTCCGATGCGAACCAGATCCGCGGCTCGGACTCTCACGTCGGAGGCGATGACACCAAAAACGGCAACAGCGACAAGTGTGACGAGATTGCGAATCAAGAGACTCTCCTTTGATGGAAGGCTGATAGAGGGCAGGAAGGACACGTTATTTCCGGCTGGACAATTCAGCCAGTGCTGCGCCCGGAGTCACGATGCGAAACCGGAACAACCGTTGTTGCTCTTTGGGCAATTCGAGCAGATCGCGATCGTTGGTTACTAGAAGCTCCGCTTTGCCGGACTCGGCTGTCGCTAGTACGAAGTCGTCGTCCGAATCACGGCTCACGGCGCGAGTCCGGCCAAGTCGGACGAGACTGACCGTGACACGCTGCCTCAAACGTTGCCTTAATCGTTCAATGCGAGGCTTCTGTACTTGGACACGTTCGAGCGCCTCCAAGTACTCGGCTTGGAGTGGTTCACTGAGCACCATTTGCAATCGTCGCTGACGCCAAAGCTGCATCAGTCGAGAACAGGCCGAGTCGGCTCGACGGCTCAGGTAATGAGCCACCAGCACATTCGTGTCGAAGACGACCGGGACACGATCTTGGCGACGCGGCATAATTCACGTCGCCTTCGTAGTCCGCTTGCGCGAGACCGGCAGCTTGCGGCCATTCTTCGCCGTCGTTGGACGGGCAACCTTTTCACGCCGAAGCTGTTTCACAATCTCGACGGCGTCCTCTTCCGAATACCCGCTACGGCGAGCGTCGGCTTGAATCTCTTGGTCAAGCCGTTCGTCTTCGCAGATCTCCATGTACTCGCGCATGTAATCCAGAAGCAGCTTCCGCGGATTGCGCCGTTTCCGACGCGCAACCGTTTGGAATTGATCCCAAACGGGCGACTCAAGTAGTTCAGCATTCGACATAATGGAAACTCCAGCCGAGAGGGATCTGCTCATCTCAAAGACTTTTGAATTTGGTCCGCGCGTTGGCCGAATGTCTGCAACTCTAATTCTCGTTGGGCCAACCGAGCCGCCTGCCAAAGTTGCTCCCCATTATCTTCGCTCGGCACGCCCCAGTGCAGGGTTATTCAGACATCGGCTTTGTGTCTCCAGTGAGACGGTAGGGGAAGAGAAGATCGCGGAGATCCTTTGGAAGTCCTTTGAATGAATAGCCGCCATGCTGTTGCCATGACCGGGTTGCGCCGATCGTGGTAGCTGCTAGAACTTTCGGAAGTAGCTCGTCATGCGGGTAGAGATACCAAGTCTCGCCGTCGGCAAAAGCAACATAAAGTTCTTTGCCCTCGTATTTTCGGTAGAACGCGAGGCGGCTTTTGAGTTGAACGCGGAGAACTTTGCCGGAGATGTGAAGCGCAATGAAGTCAGCTCCCTGCCAGTCGTCCGACAGACGAAAAGTTATGAACCCATATTCCGCGAGCACTGCCGAGACCTTCTGAAAATTGAAGTTCTCTTTCTGTCGCGCATTCAGATCAGCGTATGCAACTTTCTTAAGCTTCATCTAACAACCTTTCGACGGCCTAAATTGAGAATGGCAGGCCCGTGGCGGCTGAAACAGTGTCCTTTATTTTCACGCCTTGCCCGGCTCTCGACGAATAACGCGGTGGAAGTGCAACTCGACTTCGCGGTCCACGACGCGGCGGACGCCTTCGACGAGGCAGGAGGGTTCGTGGTCTCCTTCGCCTTGGCGCTTGATCGTTTCCAACGCTGTCCCCGGCGTGACGGTGAAGGTGCTTTGATGAATGATTTGGTTGCCAGCGTCGAGTTCCGGAACGATGAAGTGGATCGTGGCTCCGAACGTCAGCATATTGCGCGCGTAGGCATCCTCATACGGATGGAAGCCGGGGAACGGCGGTAGCAGGCCGTGATGCAAGTTGATGATTCGGCCGCCGGCGAAGCGCCAGCAAGTGCTCGGCGGAAGGATGCGCATGTAGCGCGCCAGCAGGATGTAATCGACGTCGTATTGGTCGAAGAGTTCGACCATGCGGGCGTTATCGGGATTCCCCTTTACGTCGCCGACGTCGTGCCAGTCGATGCCGAATTGTTCGGCGACGCCGCGGCAGGCGGGGCGGTTGCCGAGCATCACGGCCGGGGTCGCCTTCAGCCGGCCGTCGCGAATGGAGCGCAGCACCGCGAGCGCCGGTTCCGGCCGATACGTCGCGCAGATTGCCAGTCTCGGTGGCCGAGCCTGTTCGTCGCGCGACCAGGTGCGGATCGACAAGCCTTTCATCTCGCCAATTTGGTTCATGCGAGTCCGCAGCGTCGCGATCGGCTCTTGGTCGGCGGGCCAGTCCACGCGCGTAAACATCGCGAAGAGCTTTTCGGTGTCGTGGTCATACATCTGAATTTCGTGGATGTTCGCCCCGGCCGACGCGAGGTAGTGAATGATCGGATCGGCGAGACCGCGATTGTCGGGGCCAACGGCGGTGATGGTGACGTGCATGGATTAGAATCCTGTTGGAGTACTGATGCGGAAGGATGATTGCCGAGGACTCGTTTGCCAACCTTGGGGACACCATGCTCAACGAACAGCTATTTCATCACGATCGCTTGAGTCTGAACTTCGCGACCGGGCCGCGCAACGGGCCGGCGCTCGTCTTCATTCATGGAGTGCTGCGACGTTGGCAATGTTTTGTGCCCATGATCCCGGCGCTGAGTTCTCGTTGGCATCTCCACGCATTGGATCATCGCGGACACGGCGGCTCGTCTCGGTCGAAGTCCGGATATCTGGTGCGTGATTATGTGCGAGATGCCGTCGCCTTCGTGCAGGAGCAAGTCCAAGGCCCGGTGGTCTTGTACGGTCACTCGCTGGGAGCAATGGTCGCGGCCGGTGTCGCGGCCGAACTGACGCAACAAGTTCAAGGCGTCGTCATGGAAGACCCGCCGTTCGACACGATGGGGCCGCGGATCAGTCAGTCCGCGCTGCTGAGTTACTTCGCCGGAGTGCAGCCGTTCGCGGAATCGACGTTGCCCGTTGGCACACTCGCGCGGCAACTGGCAGAGATTCCGCTGACGACTCCGGGCAAAGCCGGCTCGGTTCGGTTGGGTGACACGCGCGACATGGCCGCGCTGCGATTCACGGCGAGATGTCTCAAGCCGCTCGATCGAGAAGTGCTCTCGCCCATCATTGCGGGCCGCTGGTTGGAAGGTTTCGATTGGACGGCTGCACTGAAGCAAATCACTTGCCCGGCATTGCTGTTGCAATCCGACTTGTCGGTCGGCGGCATGTTGACCGACGACGACGCAGCCACGGCCGAACGGTTGATGTCCGACTGTTCGCGCATTCGACTGCCGAACGTCGGACATCAAATCCACTGGCAGCACACCGAGACCTGCTTGCGATTGGTCAACAGCTTCGTGGAATCGTTGCGCTCGTAGTGACCGCATTCATGCGGTCGTTGCGGCAACGCGATTCGACGACTCGATAAATCGGGTCACTACGAGCGCGTCTGCGTTGTGTCTCGAACAACGTCTCGCGATGCTAGTACGGCGACCAAAACAGGCGAGCGGGGCGGGCACGGCGGTGCAGCTCTGCGACCGGTTGATGCAGGCGGCGTTGAAGGCGGACTCGGCCAGCGCATTTTTGCAGGCGGGGCTGCCGGAACTCGTGACCGAGTTTCCCGCGCAATGGGTCGGCGTGTGGAAGCGGACGCCGCAGTGGGAACTGATCGCGGAGCATGGCCGGCACACTTGGCCACAGCCACCGTTGCGATTCTTCGATGAAGTCCTCGAACACGAAGCCAGCGGCTGTCTGTCGGCCGCTTCGGAGTTAGACGGCTGGTCGGTGATTGGATTGCCGCTGCTGAGTTCATCGGATGGCCTGCCTCGGATTCTCGTGCTCGCGGGACGACGGCTGACTGCCGAGGAGTTGCCCGTCATTACCAGCATTGGACGAGTGCTCGGCTATGGCTTATCGCTCAACGAGCGGATGTCGCAGCACGTCCGTCGCGCGGACAAACTGCGGAACACGCTCGCGGTCGCCGCGACGTTCGCCGGTGCTCCCGACACATCGACGCTGTTGGAATCCATCGCACAGGCCGCGACGAAGTTGCTTGACTGCGATCGGGCCAGCATCTTCATCTGGGATCGCGAACGGCATGAGGTCGTGGCCTGTCCGGCGCTGGGAATCCCCGGAGGCTCGCTGCGAATTCCAGACAACGTCGGCATTGTCGGGCAAGTCATTCACACGGGCGACTCGATTCGCGTTGATGACGCCTACGCCGACAGCCGATTCGGAAAGTCCGTCGATAAGGCGACGGGGTATCGCACGCGGACGTTACTGGCCGTCCCGTTGCTCGATGCCGACGGCAAGCGGATCGGCTGCTTCGAGGGGATCAACAAGAACAACGGCCTGTTTGATGCCGATGACGAGGAATCACTGACGCAGTTGGGCATTCAGGCCGCCGTCGCGCTGGCCAGCACGCGCGAGCGTGAGAACTTGTTGCGCAGTCACCAGCAGATGACCGAACAAGCGGCGTCACAGGCTCAGATCGTCGGCGTCAGCGGCGCGATCGAACAGTTGCGAGGGACCGTGCAGCGATTGGCTCAGACCGACTTGCCGGTCTTGATTCTCGGCGAGAGCGGCACCGGCAAAGAGGTCTTCGCTCAGGCGTTGCACTATCACGGCTCGCGAGCCAAGCAGCCGTTCATCGCGGTCAACTGCGCGGCGCTGACCGAGACGCTCTTGGAAAGCGAGCTTTTCGGCCACGAGAAGGGGGCCTTCACCGACGCGCATACCGCTCGGCAAGGGAAGTTTGAGCTCGCCGACGGGGGCACGATCTTCCTCGATGAGATCGGTGACATGAGTCCCGGCGGCCAGGCGAAGTTGCTCCGCGTGCTCGAACAGAAAATCATCACGCGCGTCGGCGGCTCGCAAACGATCCCGATCAACGTGCGCGTCATCGCGGCGACGAATGCGAAGTTGGCGCAGCTCGTGCGTGAGAAACGCTTCCGCGAAGATCTGTTTTACCGGCTCAGCGTCGTGACGATGGATCTGCCGCCCTTGCGCGATCGCTCGGACGACGTGATTCCGCTGGCGGAGTTCTTCCTCGACAAATTCAGCCAACAGGCGAAGCGGCCGGCGCTCAGTCTCGCCTCCGAAGCGAAGAAACGGCTGCAAGCGCATGGCTGGCCCGGCAACGTCCGCGAGCTTCGCAATTTGATGGAACGAGTTGCGTTCCTCGCTCCCGGCCCGGCCGTCCAAGCGGAGGACATCGCGTTCATCCTGACGCCGGAAAAGGACACGTTCCTCGACACGGCTTCGGACTTCGGACTCGCTGACGCGACCAATAAGTTCCAGCAAGAATACATCCGCCGCGCGGTCAAGCGCGTGAAGGGCAACATGTCGGAAGCCGCCCGACTGCTCGGCCTGCACCGCACGAACCTGTATCGCAAGATGGAACAGCTCGGCATGCAAGAAGGCCGAAATGAAATCATGAGTAGTTGAATCAGATCTTTGAGCGGCACGGCGCTAGCCGCCGGTGACAGCGAAGGACATCGCGATATTTCACCGGCGGCTAGCGCCGTGCCGCTCACTGACTTTTGGCACGCACCGTAAATCAGCCGGAACGCGCTAGCGTCCGGTTCTCGACGAACTCATTAACCGGACGCTAGCGCGTATCGGCTGATGACCTAAAAGGAGACTTCTGCAATGGACCCCGTCGATCTGCTCAAAGACTTGGTGGCGATCCCCAGCGTGAACCCGATGGGCCGCGATCTAACCGGCCCGGAGTTCTTCGAGAAGCGCGTCAGCGATTACCTCGAAGGAGCGTTTCAAAAAATGGGCGTGCGCTATCAACGAATCGAAGTCGCTCCCGGTCGAGCGAACGTGATCGCGCGGTTCGATTCGCCCAACGCGAAGACGACCGTCATGCTGGATGCTCATCAAGACACCGTCCCGACCGATGGCTTCGCCGATCCGTTCAACCCAGTCATTCGCGACGGCAAGCTCTTCGGCCGAGGCAGTTGCGATGTCAAAGGGGGCATGGCCGCGATGTTGTCGGCGTTCGCTCGTTTGGTGCGTGAAAAACCGGCTGGCGCGGCCAACGTCATCATGTCTTGCACCTGCGACGAGGAATCGACCTCGCTGGGCGTGAATGATCTCACGACGTTGTGGACCGATCCAAGTCGTGCCGGCTCGATCATCGAGCGGCAACCGGACATTGCGATCGTCGCCGAGCCGACGCAACTGGACGTCGTCGTCGCACATCGCGGAGCGACACGCTGGAAAATTCGGACAACGGGCCGAGCCTGTCACAGCTCCGCACCGCACGAAGGGGTCAACGCGATCTACAAGATGGGTCGTGTCCTCACCGCTCTCGAAGAGTTCGCCACCAAGCTGACGACGATGATCCCCTCGCACCCGCTCTGCGGCCCGGCCACCTTGAGCGTCGGCCGCATCACCGGCGGCATCAGCGTGAATACCGTGCCGGACAGTTGCGAGATTGAAATCGACCGCCGCGTGATCCCCGGCGAAGATGGTTGGGACGCCATCAAACAAGTGCGCGAACATTTCGCGTCACGGCTGGACTTTGAAGTCGAGCATGTCAAACCGTGGCTGGTCGGAGTCTCATTGTCCGACGAGCACAACGGCCCGCTCGGCGACCGATTGTTGGATTGCATCACGAAGATCGCCGGACCGCATCAGAAGGTCGGCGTTCCGTATGGGACTCACGCCAGCCGCATCGCTTCTGCTGGAGTCCCTTCCGTCGTATTCGGCCCCGGCGACATCGCGCAAGCTCACACCGTCAACGAATGGATCGACCTCGGCCAACTCCGTCAGGCGAGCGACGTGTACTTTGCGTTCTGCTCGAAAGCACGCTGACTACTCAAACTGAGCGGTTTTGTTTTTGTCCCGTTAGGGACACTCGAAAATAGCCCAGCACGTCAGTGCTGGGATGACCGTTCAACGTGCCTCTTGAGTCCCGTCAGGGACGACAGAACTGATTCGCTTTCTGTCGTCCCTGACGGGACTTTGTGAGGATTGTCGCCACGAACCCCTGACGTGCTGGGCTATTCTCGATACGTCCCTAGCGGGACTCAAAAACCGCTCAGTTTGAGTAACTAGACCACTCACATGGCCAGTTGAGTTGTTTAACCCCAACGCCATCGGCGTGGGCGCGATGGCCAACCGACACCCGCGCACGCCGATGGCGTTGCGGTTAAACATCTCGCTCATCACCACGAGCGGACTATGCGGTTATTCCAGTTTGTTCTGGCGATTCCGCCAGTCGTAATCCGGGCCTTTGAGCATCTGTACGTGGTCGTGCAGGAATCCGATGATCGCCTCTTCGATGCCCAACTTCTTGCCGAGCAATTCCGTGCCGCGCAGTTTGGCCGGAAGGTCAATGTAGAAGAGCCGTTCTTTGTTTTCCTTCTCGGCCTCCTTCTCTTTTTCCTTCTCTTTCTCTTTGCTGGTCTTCTTCGGCTCAGCGACCTTTTTGGGAGCGGCCGTCTTCGCGGGATCACCGCCGAGTTGCTTGAAGAGCATCTTGGCTTGGTCCTTATCCAGCGGATCGTTCTTACCGACCAGGATCAACGCGGCCATCGGAGCACCGATCGCTTTGAACTGCGGGATCACAAGGTGTGCCGGCACTCCCGGCAGCGTCGTTTCCGGAGACAGAAAGACCATCGCCTGCACATCTTGACCGCGCGGGGTGCTCGCTGCGGGCGTGGGAGCATCAGGCCACGGTTTCTTCTGCCAATCCGCCGCCGCAAACGTCACCCCGATCGCCGCGCTCATCCCCGGAGCGACGATCGCCATCTTCCGCATGTTGAGGTTGCCCTTCTGATGCTCATCGAAAATGAATTTCTTGATGCTGTCCATGTCGCGAACCATCAGTTGATAGTCGGCGGCTTTGAGATCGCTTCCGCCAGCGGCCTTCTTGGCTTTGTCTTTGTCGGCCGGTGTGACCGTCTTGGGATCGTCGGCCTCCGCGCCCGGCTTGCTCTGCCCGTGCTTGCGGAGATCCACCGCGATGACGGCGAACCCCTTGCTGTGCAGTTGCTCGGCAAAACCCTTCGGAGCCGTTGGGCTCGGCGCTGACCACACCAGCCGGCTTTCGCCTTTCATGTGCATCAGCAGCACAACCGCAGCTTCCTTCCCCTCAGTCGACTTGTAATACGTCAACTTCAACGGCCAGCCATCCGCCAGAGACGGAATCGCTTTGTCTTCAATGGCCTTGTCTTGTTTCTCCTGAGCCACGACGTGCGAGTTGGCGAACAGACCGCAAAACGCCACCAGCGTCAACCAGCGGACCATGACCGCTGTCGGTTTCGTCTGATCGGCCGTACGTGCTTGTCGAAGATCACTCATGTTGTCGAGACCTTTCGTTGTGCGGTGACGCGCCGAATTTCGCTTCGCCACGAACCTCCCGCCGAACGGACGCCAGTGTAGAAGTGCCTCGGAACCCTTTCAATTCGCTCTTCCAGCCGCGATGTTTTCCCCTTTCGCTCGCCCAACAAATGGCCCGCTGGTGCCGAATCGCGGGACCGTGATGAACCCACCGTGGCACTGGTGACTCGCCGGTGTCTGTATTCTTCCCAACTCCCGAGACAGGCGCGGCTGCCCGTTTCCATCTGCTAAGGATGCCCCATGCTTCAAAAAGTGGTCGTGACTTCGTTGCTCGGCGATACCGGGCCGCACTTTGAACTCTTACAGCAGGCCGGTTTCGAGCCAGTGATCTCCGGCCGCAAGCTCAACCTGAATGTCGAAGACGAATTGATCGGCGCGCTGCAAGACGCCGTCGCCAGCATCGCCGGTTCCGAGTTCTACACGCCGCGCGTCATCGCCGCGTGTCCGAAACTGCGAGTCATTGCTCGCACGGGCGTCGGCTTCGACGCCGTCAACTTGCCCGCCTGCGATCAAGCCCGAATCGTCGTGGCAACAACCCCCGGCGTGAACCATCACGCCGTCGCCGAGCACACGATCGCGATGCTGATGTCCCTGGCTCGCAACTTGCCGCAACGTGACCGCGAGGTCCGACAAGGCATCTGGGAACGCCGTGCGACACCACGAGTCATGGGCCGCACCATCGGCATCGTCGGACTCGGCCGCATTGGCCGAGCCGTCGCCACACGCGCGCGAGGTCTCGGCCTCAACGTGCTGGCCTTCGATCCCTTCCCCAACCGCGAGTTCGCCGAACAGTGGCAGGTCGAATTCTCATCGCTCGACGACCTCTTATCCCGCTCGGATTTCGTGTCGCTGCACCTGCCGATGGATAAGTCGGTGAAACACCTCATCAACGCGCAATCGCTGCGAACGATGAAACGCGGAGCCATTCTCATCAACACCGCTCGCGGCCCATTGGTCGATGAAGACGCTTTGTGCGACGCCCTGCGCTCCGGCCATCTCTGCGCCGCCGGCCTCGACGTGTTCGACCGAGAACCACTGCCGCTCGATAGCCCCCTACTGAAGCTCGACAACGTCCTGACCTGCGGACACCAAGCCGGCCTCGACCACGAATCGCAGCACGACACGCTGGCAATGGCCGCGCAGATCATCATCGACCTGAAGCAAGGCCGCTGGCCCACCGAGTGCATCCGCAATTTAGCGGGCGTCAAAGATTGGCAGTGGTGAGAAGCTCGTATTGACCACATTCAAGCAGTCCTGGTTCGACCCGATGAATCGGGTCACGACAAGCCTCAATGCACCAGCACGAACTCGCTGGAATTCAGATACGCCCACAAAGCGTCTTGCCAGCCGGCGTTCGTCCGCGAGCCGGTCCCTTCGTGGACGAGCCGGCGCAGTGCCTGCTGTTCTTTCGGCGTCGGATACCGGGTCAGCGTGGCGAGGCACAGCCGCTTGATCTTCTCGGCTTCGGGATCGCGGCTGGTCGTCAGCTTTTCGAGGAACGTGCCGCGATCCATGCTCAGCGCGTGCTGCGTCAGGTCGCTGTTCATCATCAAGAGAGCTTGCGTAATGCTGCTCTCGAAGTTGATGGATTCATCATTCTCGTCAGTTTGGAAAGCGTGGACGAACTGTTGCAACCACTCATGGCGGCGACGGTCGTGGTCGCCCGTGGCCAGCGGCGTGTTGTCGGCTCCAGTCGCGAGCAGCAGCGAATCATACAACTGCTCCGCAGTCATCCCTTTGACATACACGCGACTGAAGAGCGGCGACGCGCCGGTCTCCGGGTTGTCCTGGTCGTTCGATTTGCCGAAGCGGCTGGTGCGCTGATAGGCGTGACTCAAACAAACCCAGCGGATCAATTGCTTGCAGTCATAGCCGCTGGCGACGAACTCGCGAGCGAGATGGTCGAGCAGTTCCGGATGGCTCGGCGGATTATGCGGCCCCATGTCATCAACCGGGCGAGTGAACCCGTAGCCGAAGAAGTGGTCCCACATTCGATTCACGAACGCTTCGGCGACCTGCGGCTTGTCGCCGGCGGTCATCAACTTAGCGAGTTCATTACGGCGATTCGTTTCGGCATCTTCATTGATGGCGGTGCCGGCAAATTTGGGATACGCCACAAGCGCCACTCCACGGCGATTCTCAAAGTGCGCCGGGCCGCTGACAGGTTTCGTCTCCAGCGCAGAGGCTTGCGACTTCATCTTGCCTGTGCCGTCGCTGCGATCCACGCGGGCCACTTTCGTCTGCTGAAAGAAACTGTTGAACGACCAGAAGGCGTCTTGCTTCCAATCGTTGAACGGGTGGTCGTGGCACTGCGTGCAACCGATTTGCTGGCCCAGAAAAATCTTCGCGGTGATCGCCGTGGCCGGCACCGCCTGGTTGTTCAAGTGGGCCAACAGAAAATTCGTTGCGCCGTTTTGATCGAACGCACCCTCGGCCGAGATGAACTCGGCGACCATCTCGTTCCACGGACGATTCTTGGCGAAGTTCTCTCGCAAGAATTTCTGCAACGCCGGGCGATTGACATCGCGCGAGTCGGATCGGCCGATCAACAGGTTCGTCCAGATGACTGTCCAATTGCGGACGTAAGCCGGATCATCGAGCAGCGAATCGAGCAGCTTCTCTCGTTTGCGCGCGTCGCGATCGGTGAGAAACTTCTCCGCAACCTCGACCGGTGGGATGTGGCCGACCACATCCAGATAGATTCGTCGCAACCACTCGGCATCGTCGGCCAGCGGCGACGGTTCAACACCCTGCACCTTCCAGCCGGCGGCAAGATGCTCGTTGATGACGGCCACGATGCCTTGTACCGATCCCGCAGTCCTCGTGACCGCGTTGCCAAAAGGCCGCTGAGAACGCGGATCATTCGCGACCAATTTGTCCGATGGATTCGGCGTCTTCGGGTCGCGGCCCGCAATGGGTGCTGCTGCCACAATGTTCTCGGACTTCGGCCGATCGGTCAGCACCAGCGGTTTATTCTGCGGCGATTCGTCTTCGTGATCTTGAGCAACACCCCGTTCATTTTTGATGCCTGCGTCTGACAGATTCGACTTCGGCTCGTCTTTTACTGCAACCGGGGCGGAGTCGTTGTTGGGCACGAACCACCGGCCGATGGAGAACGAGAACGCGGCGATCACAGCCACGGATGCGGCCAAGATCAGCAAACGCCGATGGCCGCGTTTGGCCAGCGTTTCAGCGGACGTTTCGGACGCGAGTCGCGGCGCGATCGCCGGTTCAAAGTTGGCTCCGTCGTCACCAAAGGCCGTGTTCCAGTGCAGCGTACCATGCAGGTCGAGGTACGCGAGGTAGGCTTGGCGAGCAGTCGTATCGCACAGCACGAGTTGTTCGAGGCGCTGTGCATCGGCCGGACTGAGCCGGTCTTCACACAACGCTTCGAGCCACTCGAAGAGTTCTGGCGACAATTTGGCGAGGTCTCGCGGAGTCATGATTTGCAGTTCGATGTAGCCGGGTCACTCGGTGCCCCGAAGTTCCCGGTCTACGTTTCAGGTGGTTCTCGCGGTGGCGGTGAGCCGCCGCGTGACGCAATCGAATAACACTTTGCGGATACGCCCAATCGACTGATAAACCGAGTTGGTCGGCCGGCCCAGCCGTTCGGCGACTTTCAAACCGTTCTCGCCAGGAGCATAACGAGCTTGAATCAATTCGCGGTCGTCGGCTTTCAGGAGACGCAGACACTCAGACAACGCTTCACGGCGCTTTTCGAGTTCATCACTCATTTCAATGGCATCAGCGGCGACGCGCGAAATGAATTCGTCGCTGAAGAGCAGACGGCCGGCTCGCTTCTTCTCCCGGTACTTGAGGATTTCGTAAGTGGCGATTTTCCCGGACCAGGCGAAAAAGCTGGTGCCGAGTTGAAACTGATGAAACTTGCTCCAGATGATGACGTTCGTGTCCTGTAGGATTTCTTCGGCGTCAGTCGTGTTGTTGACTTGAGTCAGAATAAATAGGAACAACCGTCTTTGTGATTTCGTGAAGAGCTGCACGAACTCGGCATTGGGCACTTGGTCTAAGGAGCCAGAATCATCGACGGGTTCGTTGGACTGCGGCTCAGACATGGCTGCACTAAAAGAAAGTGAGAACCAGTTACAAAAACGGGGGCGATGCCGCCCCCGTTTTCAGTCCGTTCAGACGGGTTCCAATTAGCCAATCAGTTCGGCAATTGGAGCTTCGCCGTTGGCGATCTTCATCGGACGGCCACGCTTGGAAGTGTGAACCGTCGTTGTCGGAATACCGAGAGCGTGGCAAGCCGTCGCCCAGATATTGCCGGGCAAGTACGGTTTGGACTCACAGGTCAGGCCGTCCGAGTCGGTCTGTCCAACTCCCAGGCCACCCTTGAGATTGCCGCCGCCGATCATCACTGACCAGCTTGCCGCCCAGTGATCGCGTCCGACGTCTTGGTTGATGCGCGGCGTGCGACCGAACTCGCCCATCCACACGACAACCACGTCCTTAATCATGCTGCGTTCCTTAAGGTCGGTGATCAACGCGGAAATCGCGGTGTCCATCGCCGGCAGGTTGCGATCCTTGAGCGTGTTGAACACGTTCGCGTGCAAGTCCCAACCACCCATGCCGACTTCGACGAACGGCACGCCGGCTTCGACCAAGCGGCGAGCCATCAACAGGCCGCGACCGAAATCGTTGTTTCCGCGTCCCATCATTCCGGCCGGAGCACCGGCATTGGTGTAGCGGTCGATGGTCTTCGGGTCTTCCTTGTCGATGCGGAACGCTTCCATTTGCTTCGAGGTCATCAGGTCGATGGCCTTCTTGTAAACGTCCTTGTGAGCTTGCGGAGCTTCGCCGCGCTTCGACGCGATGAAGCTGTCTTCAATCGTGCCCAGCATCGCGAGCCGATTTTTGAACCGGTTCGGGTCCATGCCGTCGGTGTCCGCGTTCTGGATGCGACCTTGCGTGTTCACGACGAACGCCGCGTTCCCCATTCCCAGGAAGCCCGGACTACCCGGATCGCCGCCAATCGAGACGAACGACGGGATTTCCAGCTCCTTACGCTTCGAGCCGAGTTCGTGGCTGACCACCGAACCGAATGTCGGATGTATGACGGTCGGGTTCGGCACATAAGCCGTGTGCATGAAGTAACGACCACGGCCGTGATCGGCTTCGCGAGTGCTCATCGAACGCACGGTATTGAGCACGTCGAACTGAGCCGCTGTCTTCGGCATGTGCTCGCTGATTTGCGTACCAGCCGCCGTAATCGGCTTGAATTCGCCGCCGTTCTTGCTGCCCGGTTTCAAATCCCAGATGTCGATGGTCGGAGGTCCCCCGCCCATCCACATCAGAATGCAGGCCTTTTGGTTTTTCTTGACGGTCTCCGCGTGAACTTGCAGGTGCTGCATGAATTGAATGGCGGGAATCGTCGCCGCAGTGGCGGCCATGTGACTCATAAAGTGACGGCGAGTCATACCGTTGGGAACGAGATTCATGGAATTTCCTTTCGAGAAGCTGGGTTGAGTGAAAGTCTCATCCGCCGCGGCGGATCAAATCTGAGGTCTGAGATTTCAATGGATGAAGATGAACTCATTCGAGTTCAACAGTGCCCAAAACATGTCCTGGTACGCGGCCAACTTTTGATCGTTCGGGACGCGCACGACTCCCGCAGCCATTTGCTGCTCTTTGGCGTTCGGGTTACGACCAAGCGTCGTCAAATACAGCCGGCGAATGCGATCCTTGTCCTGCGGCGTTTCGGACAGGATCGTGTTGAGGAAACTTCCCTTCTGAGCGCTAATCGCATCCTTGACCAGTTCGCCGTTCATCATCATCAGAGCTTGCGGGATCGAGCCGTTGAAGGTCGTCGATTCGTCTCCTTCATCGGTGCCGAACGTCGTGACGAATTGCCGCAGCCAGACCCGCTTCTTGTCTTCGGCTTGCTCCCAACTGGATCGGCCGGATTTATGAGCGTTCGTGGCGACAATCAGAGAATCGTAAAGCTGCTCGGCCGACATCGATTTCAGATAGACATGACTGAAGAGAGCCGTCGTACCGGCGGCCGGGTTGTCTTTCTCTTCGTTGGCTTTCGTCGCCTGGCTCGTGAGATTGTATGCCTCAGAGTTGCAAATCCAGCGAATCAGTTGCTTCACGTCGTATCGCGACTTCACGAACTCCGCCCCAAGGCGTTCGAGCAGTTCCGGGTGCGAAGCGGGATTATGCGGCCCCAAGTCATCGACCGGCTTTGTGAAACCGTAGCCGAAGAATTGGCTCCACATCCGATTCACCATCGCCAGTGAGACGAGCGGCTTTTCGCCTTCCGTCATCAGCTTGGCCAGCACTTCGCGGCGGTTCACATCCCAGCCGTCTTTGTCTTTCTTCGCAACATCGGCGTCTTGTCCGAAATAGCGCGGGTAGGCGGCTTCGATCAGACCGTTACGGCGCTCGTAGGTGACGTGATCATCGACATTATCGCGGCGGTTGAGTTCCACATAATCCAGAACATTTCGGCCGGCCTTCGCGTCGTACTTCTGAACCGTCCGCTTGGTCAACTGACGGAAGAAATTATTGAACTCCCAGAATTGGCGCTGCTGCCAATCATTGAACGGGTGATTGTGGCACTGAGTGCATTGCACCTGCATGCCCATAAACAGCCGGGTCGTCTTGGCGGTCGCCTGCACTCCATCGTCCGGCATCACCATCTGAGCCAGGATGTAATTGACCGCGCCGTTTTCCTCGAAGTTTCCTTCGGCGGAGACGATGTCGATCACCACTTCATTCCAGGGACGGTTTCTCGTGAATGCCTCACGGAGAAACTTCTCCATGCCTTTGCGGCTGACATCCCGCGGAGCCTGCTGGCCGATCGTCAAGTTGGCCCACACGGTCGTCCAATGCCGGACGTAGGCAGGATCATCGAGCAACTTGTCGATCAGCTTCGAGCGTTTGGCTTTGTCTTTGTCAGCCAGAAACTTCTCGATGTCTTCCATCGGTGGGACGTGACCCACGATGTCGAGGTACACGCGACGAATCCACTCGCCGTCGCCAGCGGCTTCGGAAGGTTCGACTTCATTGTCGATCCAGCCCTGGCGGATTTGTTCGTTGATGAACGAGATGAGCACATCGGACGACCCGGTCGTGAACTCTTCGCGTTTCTTGCCGACGGGTTTGGCTTCGGCGGCAGGCTTTTCGCTGCCGGCCTTCGCGTCCTTGGCGGCTGCCTTGGACTTTGCATCTTTGGATTCAGGCTCCTCGGCGGTCATTGCGACCGAGGCGCTGATGGCGATCGCCAAGCTGGCTGCCACCCAGCGAGCCATTCGACTTCCGCACCACATCCGAATCATTCGTGTCTCCCCTTAAAGAACCTGTTTGCGCCGTTTGCCTGCCCGTGCGACGAGCGTTACCTTGCAATCATCGCTGTGCGTCGCAAACTCGCGGCGGGAAAATACCTGAGCCGAACCGGCGATGTTCGCGACATTCTGTCTGGTTTTTCAAATCGCCGTCCACGAGTGCCAGTCACTCTACCCGCTTAACCCGTGCTCTGAAAGCCAGTTGAGGCCCGTTTCACGGTCTGCCGAAGGAACGTCCGATGAGCTCCGCTGCGACCCTTTCCGGCCGAGTCGCCGTCATTACCGGTGGAGCCAGCGGCATCGGCCGAGCCACCGCCATCCTTTTGGCGCAACACGGTGCTCGCATCTTTGTCGGCGATTATCGGCTGTCCTCGGAAACATCACAGGCTCTGGGCGCTCACGGCATCACCGCGTCCACCTGCGACGTCCGAAATGTCGCAGATTTGCAACGCCTCATCGACGGGGCCGCGACCGCCGCCGGACGGCTCGACATCCTTGTCAACAACGCCGGCATTGGCATGGTCAAGCAGATTCAAGCGGTCTCCGAAGACGACTGGGACAATTGCCTGGACACGAATTTCAAGGCCGCGTTTTTCGGAGCTAAGTTTGCGATCCCGTATCTGGTCTCGGCGGGTGGCGGGAGCATCGTCAATACCGCCAGCAACGCGGGCCTGCTCCCACGAGCGCACGATCCCGTTTACTCGATCAGCAAAATGGCCCTGATCGGCCTGACAAAGAGTCTCGCCCTGTGCCATTCGAAAGACCGCATTCGCATCAACGCCGTCTGTCCTGGCCCGGTCATCGACACCGGAATGATGAACTCCGATCTCGCTGCCGCGATCGATCCGACGGCCACGGCCAAACAATTCATCGCCGCGAGTCCACTCGCCGACGCTCACGGTCGCATGATCCGGCCTGAAGAAGTCGCCGAGGCCATTCTGTACCTCGTCAGTGACGCCGCGTGTATGGTGACTGGCACCGCCATCGCCATTGATGGCGGGAAATCTCTAGGAGTCCCTCCGAGATCTTGAGCAACGATTGGTCTGGCTAGGTACGAATCAATGGCACCGGTAAAATCGAGTCCGTGCGGGGTCAGTGCCAGGGCGGAGAATTTCATGTCGATCAAATTCCAATGGCTGATGAGTCGTTGCGTTCTCGCCGTGGCACTCGGTTGGTCCGCCCCCGCCTTGCTGATGGGCCAGCTTCCGGCGAATTCCGGATCGCAGGAATTCGTGGACGCTTTTGTGGCGACCGAACGGGCCAAGCTCATCGACAAAGTCCAAAGACAAGGGAACGAGTTCGACTTGTCCCGCGAGTTTGAGAAGCTCCAAAAGAAGCATCTGAAAGTCTTCGGGACGCCGTTACCCGCACCTCTACTCTCTGAGTTCGATCGCACCGCTCGCGAGACGCAGGCGCTGACTCCGGAACAACTCCAGAGAATCGACGCGGGAAGCAAACGCAGTCCCACGGAATTGTCGCCGGAGTTGTTTCTCGCGAACGCCAAGGTCAAGTTCATGGAAGACATCCGCGAGGAAGGCTCTCGGTTCGACACTTCGCGAGAACTTTCCAAAATCGCCGAGAAATATGAAAAGAATTTCGGCAGCCCGATGCCGCGCGAGATACAGGACGCCGTGCTCCGTTCCGGCGACTCGGCGCGAGACATCATCGCGACTCAACGTGCCGTCAGTGCCGCACAGAATGAGGCGACCAAGCCGAAAACCTCGACGAGCAAATCGGCGGCAAAATCTCAGCGAAGCAAAGTCGTGCAAGGAGTGCGTTATCCAGATGGTCTGCCGGATTGGTTCGCGGTTGCCGATCGGGACCACGATGGGCAGGTGGGGCTCTACGAATGGGACCGTAACCGTTTCGACGAGTTCTCAAAATGGGACTCGAACGGTGATGGCCTGTTAGAGCCACGGGAGGTGTTGCGTGTGACTCGTCCGCCAACTCCGCCAACGAATGCCAAAGCCAAACGCCCCGGCTCGAAATGATGCGGCTGCGTTTCCAAGTCAGGAGTCACACTCATGAGCAAACCGCTTCCGCTCTTTCCAACCACCGTCATCGGCAGCATGCCACGGCCACAGTACGTGAAGGATTTGCTCGCAGCCGGCTCACGCACCGGCGAGCATGACGCGCTCTGGCAGCGGCGCATGGACGACGCGGTGCGGTTCATCATCGGGATGCAAGAGCGGGCCGGCATCGACATGATCTCGGACGGCGAGTGGCGGCGAGAGAGCTACGTCGATGTGATCGGCGAAATCATGACTGGCTGCCGCTGGGTCCAGCGCGATCAGTTTCAGTATCACCAAGTCGTGGTCGAACGCCTGCAGCCGCGCCGGCCAGGCGTCATCGCTGACGAGGCCCGGTTCCTGCGCGAGAACACCGACCGGCATGTGAAGGTCTGCCTGCCGTCACCGTATCTTGTCGGCCAGCGAATGTGGGAGCCGGCGTATTCGCAGGGCGCGTATGCGACACGCGACGAATTCTGTGAAGCGTTGGTCCCCGTGCTGCGAGCAGAATTGCTCGCGATCCGAGATGTGGGCGTCGACGTGATCCAACTCGACGAGCCGCACCTGTGCGTGCTGGTCGATCCAAAAGTGCGGGCGACGTTCGCGGACCCGGAAGCGGAGATGCGCAAGGCCGTGGACTGGATCAACGAAATCATCTCTGGCGTGAGCGGCGTCACGCTGGCCGTGCATCTGTGTCGCCGCAATTGGGGCCGACGCGGCTGGGGCGCGGCCGGCGGGTACGAGGCGATCCTGTCGCACATCCAGCGGATCAAGGTCGAGCAACTCATGCTCGAATTCTCGATCCCCGCAGCCGGTGACGTGGCTGTGCTCCGCGAGTTGCCCGATCACGTGCGGATCGGCTTGGGCTGTGTCGATGTCCGCTTCCCGGAGATTGACACACCGGAGCAGATTGTCGAGCGAGTTCAAAAGGCTCTCGAACACGTCGCCCCCGAACGGATCACGCTGAACCCGGACTGCGGTTTCGCGCCCGGCAAGGATCACGACATCCCGCTCGAAGAAGCCTACGCCAAACTCAAGAACGAAGCGCTCGCCGCCAAACGCTTGCGCGAGCTGTACGCCGCCTGAAAGGAGACCAGAGATGACTGTCGCCGTTCAAACTGCCGAACAACTCTGCACGAAGAAATGCGCCCCTTGCGAAGGAGGTGTCCCCAAGCTGACCAACGCCGAAGCGGAAGCGCAGATCAAGCAGCTTTCTGGCTGGGAACTCACGAACAATCACGAACGCATCCGCAAAACATGGATCACCAAAAACTTCATGGCGGCGATGAACTTCTTCAACCACGTCGCTTGTGTCGCCGAGTGCGAAGGGCATCACCCCGATCTGCACCTTGAGAGTTATCGAAAAGTGACCATCGAAATCTACACGCACGCGATCGGCGGCTTGTCTGTGAACGATTTCATCCTCGCCGCCAAGATCGACTCGTTACCCGTCTCACTCAAGCCGTAGCTCGGCCGAAAACCGGCAGCCGATTGCCGAACGCCGTTATCCCACTTTCCTCAATGAGCGCCACAATGCAAACCGTTACCCAATTCCTGCAAGCCCATCAAACCGAAGCCCTTGAAACATTGAAAGCACTGCTGCGCATTCCAAGCGTCAGCGCGATCACGGCTCACAAACCGGACGTGCGCCGCGCGGCGGAATTCGTCCGCGAGCAACTTGCCTCCGCGGGGCTGACGACCGAGTTGGTCGAGACGGCCGGGCATCCGATTGTCTATGCGGAATGGTTGAAGGCCGGCGACGCGCCGACGGTTCTGATTTACGGCCACTACGACGTGCAGCCGCCCGACCCGCTCGACAAGTGGGTGACGCCGCCGTTCGAGCCGGACGTGCGCGACGGCTGTCTTTGGGCACGCGGAGCGACGGACGACAAAGGCCAGATGCTGACCCACGTCTTATCCGTCGCCGCCTGGCTGAAAGCGGAAGGACGGTTGCCGATCAACGTCAAGTTCGTCATCGAAGGTGAAGAAGAGGTCGGCAGCGAGAACCTCGATCAGTTTCTGGCCGCGAGGCGCGACCAACTGCGCAGCGACATCGCCGTCATCAGCGACACCAGCCAGTACGCGCCGAACCTCCCGGCGATCACGTACGGCCTGCGCGGCATCCTGGCCTGCGAGGTTCGCCTGCACGGTCCCAAGCAGGACTTGCACAGCGGCATCTTCGGCGGAGCAATCACCAATCCCGCCAATGCGCTGACGCGGCTGATCGCGTCGCTGCACGATGCTCACGGCCGAGTTCAAATCCCCGGCTTCTATGACGACGTGTTGCCACTGACCGCTGCCGAGCGAGCCAGCTTCGCGGCGTTACCGTTTCACGAAGCGGACTTCTTCGCCAGCGTGGGCGTTACCGCCGGCTGGGGCGAAACGAGTTTCACTTCCACCGAGCGTCGGTGGGCGCGCCCGACCTGTGACGTCAACGGTCTGACCGCCGGGTATCAGGGCGAAGGACCGAAGACGATCATTCCCGCGTGGGCCTCCGCCAAGATCACCTGCCGGTTGGTCCCGAACCAGAATCCCCACAAGCTGCTCAAGTCGCTCGGCCAATTCTTGCAGGAGCAAACGCCCCCCGGCTGCCGCTTGGAGTTCATCGAACAACACGGCTGCCCCGGCTTCGTCGCCGACAGAAACAGTCCCTTCATGGAGGCGGCCAACGCCGCAATTCGAGAAGCGTTCGGCGTCGCTCCGGTCATGATTCGCGAGGGCGGCTCGATCCCCGTAGTTGCCACGCTCAAGGAACTGCTCGGCGTGGATACACTGCTGCTTGGCTGGGGACAAAACACGGACAACCTGCACAGCCCGAACGAACACTTCTCAGTCGCCGACTTCCATCACGGCACACTCGCCAGCGCACTGCTCTGGAAGGAAATTGGAAACAAGCGTTGAGCTCACGACGCCATCACGAACTTCCGAGCGGTGTCACAGACCGAAGCTGCCGCGCATTCAGGCATTCGACACACCAGGACTAGAGACCTATGAGGCTCGCCGGACCAGCAAGGCGGTTTGGGGGTTACCTACGGATTCGAGCATTCTGCTCGACTTGGTTTTGCATGACTGTGGCGCTCGTCGGATGTGACCATGATCAGCCGCCTCCCGAACGGCACTCTTCCCATACTCTTCGCAAGGTGGATTCCGCGGCAAATCAGTCGCCTCGTCTCGAAGCGGTCGACCCGCACATGGAAGCTCCTGCGAAATCAATCGACCGAGACGACGACTGGTTCGAAGAGGTGACGAGCGCATCCGGTCTTCAGTTTGTGTATCGCAACGGGCAAGAATCGCATCAAACATTCATCCTCGAGAGCCTCGGTGGAGGCGTTGCACTGATCGACTTTGATTGCGACGGTGACCTGGATGCCTTTCTGAGCGGAGGTGGTTTCATTGAAACCACCCCCGTCGTCATTCGGGGGCTGCCCGGGAAGCTCTTTCGAAACGACGCAGAGTTTCAATTTGTCGATGTCTCGGCACCAGCGGCAATGACCGTCGAAAGTGATTACTCTCACGGTTGTTTCGGCGCGGATTACGACAACGATGGCTTCCAAGATTTACTGGTAACCTGCTATGGCAGGTGCCGCCTATTTCGCAACCAGGGGGATGGCTCATTCGAGGAAGTCTCGCAGGCGGCCGGATTGGTTCGCAAAAATTGGTGGACGGGAGCGGCGTGGGGAGATGTCGATCACGATGGGTTCGTTGATCTGATGGTGACCGGCTATGTGAATTGGTCACCGGAAATGGATCGGCCGTGTCACAATTCCAAGCAGCAGCGAGATGTCTGCAGCCCCAATCGGTATCGACCGGCGGATGATTGCTTGTTTCGGAATCACGGGAACGGGACGTTCTCCGACATCAGCAACCAAGTTGGAATAATCGCCGGAGGCAATGGCTTGAGCGTCGTTGCGGCCGATATCAACGCCGACAGGCTCGTCGATTTTTATGTTGCAAACGATGAATCCGACAACTTTCTGTACCTTGGCAACCCCGACGGAAAACTGCGCGAGGTCGGCCATCAGACTGGTGTCGCGGTGAATCAGTATGGCACGCACGAGGGAAGCATGGGGGTTGACGCCGGAGATTTTGACGGCGATGGGCTCGTGGATTTGTGGGTCACCAATTTTGAACATGAAGACAATGCGTTGTATCGAAATCTCGGCCATGAGTTGTTTGCGCATTCCACCACACGATCAGGCTTGGCTGGTCGATCGCGACTTTACGTCGGCTTCGGGACCGCACTTGAAGATTTCGATGGTGATGGTCAGCTAGACCTTTTCGTGGCCAACGGGCACGTTTTTTACCATGGCGGCGAACTGCCCTATCGGCAACGGCCGCAGCTTTTTCGAAATACCGGGAACGGTCAATTTGAAGAAATGTCGGCCAACGGCGGTCACTATTTCCGAAACGAGCATTCCGGACGCGGCAGCGCTGTGGGTGACCTCGACAACGACGGCGACTTCGACCTTGTTGTTGTGCATCAGAATGAACCTGCTTCACTGCTTCGCAATCGCGCGGCGCGCCGACCGCACGTGCGATTGAAACTTGTCGGCACTCGTGCAAACCGAGACGCCGTCGGTGCCAGAGTCGTATTGCGCAATCAGCCCACACAACAGGTCCGGCTGATTAAGAGCGGATCCGGATATTTTTCACATTCAGACCAACGAATCATTTTCTCGATCACGACCAGTCAGGCGGATGTTTTGGTCGCTTGGCCAGGCGGCGAATGTGAGATCTTTCGAAATCTGTCGCCGGGGGAAACCCAGATCCTTGTGGAAGGTCATGGTGAGCGCGATGACTCCGAATGATTGGCCGATTGACCGAAGAACGCGGCACGGTCTGCTCTTGCTCGTGCTGTTGTTCGCTCTCCTGCTCACCGGGGTCGTCTGTTGGCCGAAACCTAGTCCGCAAGAACTCATTCGTCAGGCATTTTTGGCGAGGGATGATGAATCACGCGTTTCTCTTTTGCAGCGAGCCCTGGCCTCGACTCATGCACCAATTCCAGATGCCGAATCACTGCTTTGTCAGTCGCTAGCGAATGCAGGCCAGTGGGGCAAAGTTGAGCAATTGCTGACACGCTTTGATTGCGGCCAGTGGTCCAGCCAGGCCCTCGTGGACCTCGCGCAGCTCGGTGTGCAATCTTCTCAATGGCCGTCCGTCGAACATTTGGTCGCGCTCATGGGCGAGCGAGGGGAGTTGGCAGAGCCCCGCCTGGCCATTTCGTGCTCGTTGTTTCATGCGCAAGGCCAGCGAGAAAACCACTTGAATGCCGCCGCACAATTGACCGTCCTATTTCCAACACAGTCCGCATATTGGTGGCAACTGGTTCGCATTTACGAACAACAAGACGATGATGCTGCGGCCATTCGGACTCTCGAATCGGCACTAAGCCAGCCGCTACCGCTTCTCGACCGAATGGCGATGCATCATCAATTGATCGAGCGCTATATCAGCGCTGGTGACAGAGACCGTTCGCGACGATTATTGCGAGAACTTCGAGCGAACGGCGAACACGGGCCTCGTCTCGATGTTTACTTGGCTCGGATCCTTCATCTCGAAGGAGATGTGAACCAAGCCCTTGTCGCGTTGCGACCAGCCCTTCAAGAGCTCGGCGAGATTCCGGAAGCTCTTCGATTTCGCGGAATCCTCTGGGAAGAGAGCGGTGAGTTGGAACGGGCCGTGGCCGATTTTCGTCGCGTCATCGAACTGACGCCGAACGACGAGATCGTCCATTTCAAACTGGCACAAACATATCGTCGAATGGCACGCCTCGATGATGACGAAATGAAACGACAACTCGCCGACAAGCACTACAAGGAGTACTTGCGGCTGCATCAGCAGGCAATGCGTCTCAAGAATTTGGCAACACCAATCAATTGACTTCTTGTCGCTGTTTCATGCTGACGAGTTATTTCGACGAGATTTTGAAATCGGCGTTGCTGGTACCGCCCGCAGGAACTGGATAACTCAATTTCGTTGTCTTGGGATCGCTGTACTCAGGCGGAACGAGACTGGTTGACGCCGCCTTCTTTTTTCCGCTGGAATCCGCTTTATTATTCGCTTCCGCCATTGCAGCGACTTGACCGGCATCCATCCCAGGGATCGACATGTCGATTCCACTAACCGCGTCGGGGTTAGCCTTCTTGAAGTAGATCTTATTCGGACCTGGGACCGCTCCACCAACCAGTTGATACTTACCCGCTGCGTTGGTCTTGCCAAATCCCTCAAATTGGTCCGTGAAAAAGTAAACCTCCACACCCTCCAATGGCTTTCCGTCGAGAAGCACAGTCCCAGAAACATCAACGCCCTTAAAGCCACCACTACCGCCACTGCAACCAACAGCCGGGACGAAGAGAATCAGGAATAGTAAAAAGTGTTTGTAAGTCATTCGGATACCTACTAGTGGAATCGTTTCGACCAGACGCACCAGCTCATTTCTGGTGGTGAATCGAGGCGGACAGATTGCTATCAGATTCATCCAATAAAATCGCTAAAATTCTCCAACGCGGTCGTTTTGCGAGATGCTCACGAGCGCTGCGACGACGGTTGGATGGAGTGTTTGATTGATGAATCTCACGGCACCATCGGCCATGACGGCATGACACCCCCCCGTGTGCTGGCTGCCGGCCCCCCAAGCGTAGGGACGTGGATTCGGGGGCGTCCAAGGCTTATTAATTCCGTAGGTCGTGGGGATGATGAAGTGTGTGTGTGTGTACGCCGCCAAAAATGGGCCATAGGCGACGTTCTGTTTTTCGAACGGTGTCTCGATCATCATGAAGGTGCTTGACGTACCATCCTTGATATGCGCCGTACCCGCAGAGGCATTGATTCCAAATACCGAACGATTGGCATTCCGGTTGGCAGTCCAGATTCGGCCAGCATTGCCATCATATTCGGTGGTCTCATGAACGAAGCCGTAACTCACACGTTGGCCCCGCGTGATTGTATACATATTCTGAGTCGCGTATGTGTGAGGGCTGTCGTAGCCCGATTCGGTCGGACACACAAAAGCCGCGAGCCTGGTATTCTGCAAGACGACCTGATCGCCCCCCCCGCCGACCGCCAGCCAGTCGGCCTTGCCGGTTGCCAGATTGAAGTCGATCTTCTTGAAAAGAGGCACCCCGTCCATGTGCGGCAACATGTAAAGATAGCCGGTATGATTTCGAATCCGGCCCGCCGGTACGAAGCTGCTGGACAAGTTGGAACCTGGGTTAACGGTCGAAGGCGTGAACATCTTGAAGGTGTCGTGGTAATTGTGCTGTGCAAGTCCTATTTGTTTCAGGTTGTTCTTGCACTGAGAACGTCTCGCCGCTTCGCGAGCCTGTTGCACGGCGGGAAGCAACAGGGCAATCAGGACCGCAATGATGGCGATCACCACTAGCAGTTCAATCAGAGTAAACCCTCGACTTTTTGTGGACATGGCGTGGTTCCTCAATCAAAGGACATGAAAGATCGATCAAATCTCGGAATTTGAGTTTGACTCGAAGGGAACGCTACGAAAAAGACCGGACGGTTGTACGCCGAGAATTCGGCAACGACAAAGGGCCGCACCATTCTGCCACAGCGACCCCAAAAACACAAAACGCGACGCCAAAGCGTAAAGTCGAAAACCTTAAGGTAACGTGAAGACTCCGCGATTTCGTCCAGACGAATTCCGATCTTATTCGCATGAGGTGGAGCGGTTGTTGACGAGCGTTGGCTCAAACAAAGTTTTCTGGCGCTCACGAATTCCAAGTGCTAGGTCATCAGCCTCCATCCATCCAAACTGGATTGAGGCCAACACAAACACTTTGGAATTCGTGAATGTCCGCAACTCTCAACGGAGACCAGCGAGATCCTGCAAAGTGTGCCAATTCGCCAGGCGATCGGCTTTGGCATGCTGCAGCGTTTCGGAGGGATTGCCGTCTTTGTCGAAATGCTTGGCGAAACGGCCTTCGCTGCGAGCGAAGTCGATGAAGTCCACAATCGCGCCTGTCTTGGGGTTCTTGAACCAGTCCTCTTTGACGGCGGGATTGCCCTGAAGCGAGAGACACTTCTTGATCGTGTCCCCTTGGCGCGGATCAAAGAGCACCAACGGGAACGCTCGCGTATCGACCGCGAGGCGAGCTTGCTCGGAAGCCATGTTGTCGGCGACGCCGTGTTCTGGCTGGCAAGTCGTGTAGCAGTTGATGATCGCCGGGCCGTCGAATTCCAACGCACCAAGCACCGCTTTGTAGAAGTGGTTCGTGTGGGCACACGTCGTTTGCGCGACGTACGTTCGCGGGTGCATCATGGCGATCTGAGCGATCTCTTTGCGGCGTTCTTGCTTGCCGTCGTACTTCTTGCCGTGGAGGCTCATCTTCGTGTTTTGCCCGGTGTACGTGGCGGTTGAGGCTTGCCCGCCCGTGTTGGAATAGACCTGCGTGTCGAGCACGAACACTTTGACGGGCATGCCCGAAGCGAACATGCGGGAGAGCGATTGGAAGCCGATGTCGAACATTGCTCCGTCGCCGCCGATGCACCAGATCGGCTTGTCCTGCCAACCGATTTGGTCCCAGCGAGCACGCACTCCCATCGCATCAGCCGGAGCGTTCTCGAACAGCGAGTTCGTCCACGGCACGAGGTATGGGTTGTACGGATAGGTCGAGGTGTAGACCGTGTTGCAGCCGGTGGCGGCGATGATGCCCCATTGGTCGCCGTACTTTGCTCCAGTCGCCGCGCAGAGCATTCGCAGCGCGGTTCCTTCACCGCAACCGGCGCATGATCCCGCGCCGCCGACATAGATATGAGTCTTCTCTTTCAGCATCATGTCGATCAGCAGGTTGTCGTTGATGTACCGCTCGTCGGACGGGCCGAACTGCTTGAAGAGGCGGTGACTCTTGCGGATGTCCTTCATCAGCGGATCGGTCTTGTTGACCATTTTGAGGGCGAGGTCGTCGCAGACAGTGACGCACTCCGCGCAGCCTTTGCACTTGCTGGGGTCGATGATGATCGCGAAGCGGCCTCCCTCTTGGCCTTTCTTCTGCGGGCCTTCGTAGTACTTGCGGGTCTTCGACCATTGATGAGCGAACTTCTCGCGTTCTTCCGGGTCGGTGATGGAGAGCAGACGTTCTTCGAGCGTCGATTCGGCCAGCACCTTGCCGAGGATCGCGGTGTCCGGGCATTCGGTGACGCAGTCCATGCAGCCGGTGCAGTTCTCCGGGATGTATTCCGGGATTTCGGGAGCGACGTAGCTGAAGTCCCGCAGCGTCGCGCTGCCGGCGGAGATCAGCGACCGAGCGATGTGCAAATCAGCGGGAAGTTCTTTCTCGCCAGTCCCTTCCTCGTAGCCGCGAACGACTCGTTCGTTGAAGTCCTCGACATCGAGGATCGGAAGACTGCAAAGTTTGTACGGCGAGTCAACCAGAGTGCCGTAGCTGTTGTTGTTGTAGGGGTCGCGCGCGTTCGCCTCGTTCATTGAGGGAAGTTTGGTGGGGATTTCGGCAACGGACATGATGGTGAGTCCTTTTTGAATTGCGATCTGAAATTTGAAAAACGGTATCACGGCTTTCGGCGATCGGCAGACGGCCATCGGCCGGAGTTAGGCGTCAATGATTTCAGCGGGGATTTCCTGCATGTCGCTGTAGCCTTGGCGGACACAGTTGAGGTTGTCTTGGACAACTTGCTCGCCGCGCTTACCGAAGTATTTTTGCAGAGCCTTCTCGACGCCTCCGTAAACTTCGGCGTCGGTCATACCGCTTTCTTTCGAATAGGGCGTGAGTTTCAAGAACCCACCCAGCAGCACGATGCCTTGCATACGCATTTCGAGGTCCGCTTCCGACGCGACGGTGCGGGCGATCTTGACCATGTCGATGAAATAGACTCGCAGACGCTTTTCGCGAATCGTTTTCTTTTGATGTTCGGGAATACGTTGCCAGACGTCGGCGGGTGACGTGTAGGGACTCTGCATGAAGATCGCCCCGCCATTCACAACGCCGGTCAGCGGGTCGCCACTAAAGAGCGCGTTCGTGTCGTTGAGCACGACAAGATCGACGTGCTCCAATTCGCTGTGCGTGTAGATGTGCGAGTCGGCGATCGTCAGGTAATACGTCGTCGGCAGCCCTTTCTTCTCCGAGCCGTACTTCGGATACGCCTGCACGTCCTTGCCGAAGACTTGTCCGCCGATGGTCGCGATGACCTTGTTGGTCGTGACCGAACCGAAGCCGCCGACCGAGTGCCCACGCATCGAGAAGCCGCCGCGAGGCCGAAGATCCGGGTCTTCGGTGATACTCAGATTGAGCGGATGCTTGATGCCGATGCAGAAAAAGTCGGGACCGTTCTCAACCATGTTGTCATAGACGGCAATCAAGTCGCCGGGACGGACGTCGCGGCTACCGAGCCCCGCCGCTCCGTGGAAGATGTGCGGTACGCAACTGATCTTTTCGATGCCGTTCTGGCCGACGATTGCGTCGCAAAAGGCGGCTTTGATCTCGCGAGTCAAATGGTTGCCGGTGGTCGAGAGCGGATCGTCCATGCGTTCGAGAACCGTGAACGCCTTGCAGTCTTTGAGCGCGTCGATGATCGCTTGCGACGGGAAAGGCCGGAAACAGGTGACGTTCAAGCAGCCAACCGCCATGCCTCGTTTTTCGCGGAGGTAATCGACCGTCGCCTGGGCCGTTTCCATGTACGACCCCATGCCAACGATGATGTATTCAGCATCGTCGCAGCGGTACGGCGTGACGAAGTCGTAGCGCCGGCCGGTCTTCAAATAGAACTCCTCGAAAGCATCGCGGAGCGCGGGTTCGCACTGCTCGTAGTACCAACGCTGGGCGATCTTGCCCTTCATGTACGAGTCTTGGTTCTGCACGACTCCCGACATGACGGGATTGGCCGGGTCCATGTAGTTCACCAGTTTCGTTTCGGGCTTGCCGACGAACTGCTTCATGAATTCCGGTTCGATCAGACGGACACTTTCGACGGTGTGTGTCGTGAGAAATCCGTCCTGAACGTTCATGAAAGGTGTCTTGCACGCCTCCGCGGCGCGGCGCGAGATCAAGCAGAGGTCGCCCGCCTCTTGCGCGTTGCGAGCGAACACCATGCCCCAGCCGCAATCGGCGACGCCGCACACATCGTCGTGTCCGGCATGGACATTAAGGCCCTGGCTGGTCAACGCTCGCGCGCCGATGTTGAACACCATCCCCAGCCGCTTGCCGGAGATCGTGTAGAGCACCTCTTTCATCAGGATCAGACCTTGGCCCGACGTGAAATTGGTGACTCGCCCGCCAGCCAATGCGAACCCTTCGCAGAACGTCGCGGCCGAGTGTTCGCTTTCCGGCTCGACGAAGACCAGTTGGTCGCCCCAAAGGTTGGGAATGCCGTTCATCATCGCCGCGTTGAAACCGCCGCCCATCGTGGTCGAACTGGTGATCGGGAAGGCTCCCGAACCCTGGCTGATGCGAGATTCCACCCACACGACCGCTTCCGCGCCGTCGCAGGTGGTCGGGAGGCCGGGATATTCAAATTTCGGTTCGGTCTCGTCGTCGCTGGGCTGACGAGCGACCCGTTCGGTCATCATCGTGGTCATGAAAGATACTCCGTGTTGATGGAAACGGACGAATTCGAGAAAGGTCAGAATCGAAGCGGCAGACTTGCCACTTCGCGGAACAAGGTTGAATAATCGGGAAAGCTACGAGTCTGGACGCCCACAAGGGAGGTCATCTTGCCGATCCGCACCATTGATTTGCTGTTTGAGGAAACCGGCTTGTCGATCGAAGAAATTGCCGAGCGATCCAAGCTGGAGTGCGACCGGATCGAAGCGATCGTGGTCGGCCGCTGGACTCCGAGTCCCGACGAACGTCAGCGATTGGCGGCGGCCTTTGGCGTGACGATCGAGGACATCAGTTGGGGACATTCGATGGCTCCGCGCGTGGTCCGGTATCACCGTTTTGGGCTGCGCGACGGGTTTTAGAACACGAGCCATAATGCCTCCCGCCGTTTTAGGCGTCTCCCAAGATGGTCGCCGGAATCAGCGTGATCACGGAATCGTGACGATGCTCGTGAGCATAGGGGGACCACTTCAGCGGAGAGCATCCCCGAATCAGAGCTCGCAATCGCCGCTGGCCAGGCACGCTTTCGATGTGCGTGACTTCGATCTGGCCGGCACGCTCATCGTCTAATTCCAGACGGTACGGGCGACCGAGTTGCAGGCATTCCTGCTGGGGCGGATCGATCAACAAACACCCCGTCCACCCGGACTCTGAATCGAGTGCCCCGTGATCGAGGCTCGCCTCCAGATTCCTGAGCACCATCCCGCCGATCAGCAACCGCCCCCGAATCTCACCCATGACGCCCTCCAAAGAGTTGAGCGCAAACGCCGGTCTGAGAATCTGACACCATCAAAGCTGTGGATTACAGAGCCATTATGGTTGGACCGGCTCGCAAAAAGAAAGTCCGCGCCACGGCCGAAACGAACAGGCCGATTGGGCTCGACGCGGTGGCTCGCGGCGAAACGTAGCTCAGTTCCGCCATTTCCACGCAGGTGATCGAAGCTTGCCTGAGCAATCACGGTGGACCGAGCAGTTCGCTGCAATCGCTGACGCAGTTCCAACGCGAGATTTTGCGACGGATTGCGGAAGGCGATCTCACCAAACTCATTGACACCAAGTTGGGCGGTCGCATCGCAGACGGTGGAGACGCACCACAGCGACCTGCTGAACGCGCTCGACATCCGCGACATCGCCGGACATACGTGCGACGCCATCCATTTGGAACTGATCTCGCTCGCGAGTTGATCGCGCAAAGTGTCGTCGCGGGTTGGCGTCGTCAGGCATCTACAAAATGTCCATCAGGATATTTCTTAAGTGGACTTTCTGCATGTGGCTCCGATGATCTCCGCAGTCGATGTGTCCGGCGAGTGGCGTGAGCACGAGTCGGTGAAGACTTCCCGCACAGCGTGTGTTTCTTCTCGCAGGTGTCATTCGGCGTGTGCCGCACCAACCTGATGCGTGCGGAACTGCACGCCGGCTGCGGGATTGATTCTGCTTCCGCGTTTCGTGGTTCTCTTCCGTTTCCGCCAACCGCCGCGAAATCTGTCCGATGGCACGCGAACTGGCAAAATACCGTAGAAGTACGAATGGGCGAAAAACGCATCAACCCGCACAATTTCGTCCTCTCTCACAACGCAGCCAGAAGGGTCCGGCCTGTCAGCATGGCTTTAGGACTCACTTTCGTGTCAGCCAAGCCCCTGATTTGGCATTCCGTTCCATTTCTTTTTCGTTCGGTCGTGTGGGAGCAACAGTGTTGTCAGCCTCGATATTTCTGGCGGATGAGCATCCTATCGTACGCCTTGGGATCAAAACCTTGTTGCAGTCCGAACCAAAATTTCAGGTTGTTGGCGAAGCGGATGACGGGCAAGAGGCGCTGCGACAAGTCGAACGCTTGAAGCCGGACGTGTTGCTGTTGGAAGTCATGTTGCCGGGGCTCAATGGTTTGTCGCTCGCGCACCGCGTCCAGAAACGCTCGCCCAACACGCGTGTGATCTTCTTCACGATGTATTCGGATGAGGCGTTCGTTGTCGAAGCCTTTAAGAACCACGCGCTGGGCTACGTCCTCAAACGCTCGGAACCACAAAATCTGATCGAAGCCATCCGCGAGGCGCTGCTCAATCGGCGATTTCTCTGCCCCAACATCAGTCAGCGGGCGTTGTCGAACTACACGAAGAAGACCAATTCCGCCCCATTTGATTTGTACGACACGCTGAGTCCGCGCGAACGAGAAGTCTTGCAACTGGCGGCCGAGGGACTCAGCGCGGCCGAAATCGGTAAGCGACTGCACATCAGCCCGCGCACCGTGGAAATGCACCGCGCGAATTTGATGCGCAAACTGGGGCTGCGGCGTCCCGCCGAATTGATCCGCTATGCCCTGCGCCGAGGTTTGATGTCGATGGATTAGGAGTGATCCAGCCACTGCTGTGGACGGAGCCCAAGCATGACCGCGAGTTATTCGTTCTTGAATGGTCGGTTGCCGCCAATCGCGTGGCAGCCGTCGAACGGCGAGGCAGGCTCGTCGGATGCGGCGGCCCGGCTGGGAGACGGGGTCGCACTGAACATTGAGCGTCACCGCATCGAGTCTGCGCTCAAAGAGATTGAGGAGCGATTTCGAGCCGTCATTGAGTTCGCTGCGGACGCGATGGTGCTGGTCGATGCGGCGGGACAGATCGTGCTCGTCAATGCTCAGGCGGAAAACTTATTTGGCTATCCGCGCGGCGAGATGCTGGGCGAGCCGATGGAATTCTTGCTGCCCGAGCGATTCCGGGAGCGGCACGTTGGTCTCCGAAACCAATACCTCTGCACCCCGTATCCTCGTCCGATGCAATGCACTCCGAACTTGCTGGCACGCCGCAAGGACGGCAGCGAGTGCCCGGTCGAAATCAGTCTCAGCCCGATGCAGACGGACGGCATCACGTTGTTTGTCGCCAGCATTCGCAACATCACCGAACGCAAACAGGCGGAGGCGGAGCGTGCGCGCTTGCTCGAAGCCGTCGAACATCAACGCTCCGAATTGCAGATGATTCTCGATTCCGTACCCGCTCTCATCTTTTACAAGGATCGCCAATCCCGGCTGGTCCATGTCAACACGGCGCACGCTCAGATTTTTGGGTTGCCGCGGGAGCAGATCGAAGGCAAGACCGATGCCGAGTTGGGTTCACCGTTTGCCAGTCAGTACCTGCGAGACGATCTCCAGGTCATGACGACTGGCGTACCACTGCGTGGCCTGATCGAGCAATTTCAAACGTCCACCGGCGTGCGCTGGCTGCAAACGGAGAAAGTGCCGCACCGCGATGCTCACGGAAACGTCGTCGGCTTGGTCGGCATCGCCGTGGACATCACGGAAAGAAAGCATCTGGAAGAGCAACTGCGGCAGTCGCAAAAGATGGAGGCGATCGGCCAGCTCGCGGGCGGAGTGGCTCACGACTTCAACAATCTGCTGACCGTCATCAACGGCTACAGTGAACTCCTGCTGAAAGACGCGAGCGATGACGATCCACGACAACCTCTGATTCTGGAGATCAAGAAGGCGGGAGATCGCGCAGCCGGACTCACCTACCAACTCCTGGCGTTCAGCCGCAAGCAGGTGCTGGAACCGCGTGTGCTGTGTTTGAATCAGCAAATCGTCAACCTGGAGAAAATGCTACGGCGTTTGATCGGCGAACACATCCAAATCCACACGGCGTTGGACCCGCACTTGTGGCCCGTGATGGCCGATGCGGGACAGATGGAGCAGGTCGTCATGAATCTGGCCCTCAATGCGCGCGACGCCATGCCGAAAGGGGGAGAACTCCGAATTCAAACCACGAACGTCGATCCCCAGGCCAGCGACATGGTCCTGCCGCCGGAAGTGCCGGCCGGCCGGTTCGTCATGTTGTCGGTGACCGACTCCGGCTGTGGCATGGACGAGAACACCCGCGCACGCATCTTCGAACCATTCTTCACCACTAAAGCCGAGGGACGCGGAACCGGATTGGGACTGGCCGTCGTTTACGGAATCGTCAGTCAGAGTGGCGGAGCCATCGACGTGACCAGCGAACTGAACCGCGGCACTTCGTTCCGCATTTTTTTGCCGTCACACGAACATGCCGGTCCGTCGGCAGAACCGCAACACGAAACGCTGACGCCACGGCTGGGGACGGAAACGGTGTTGCTTGTGGAGGATGAAGGGGTCGTGCGCCACTTGACCGCCTATGTGCTGCGAGAATTCGGCTACTCCGTCTTGGAAGCGACCAACGGCCATGAGGCACTGCGGATTTTCGAGTCAACCGTCGAGAGGATTCACCTGATCGTGACCGACGTCCTCATGCCCGGTATGGGCGGTCCCGAATTGGTCAAACAACTCACGAGTTTGCGGTCAGATCTGAAAGTGCTGTTCCTGTCCGGCTACACGGAAGACGCTCTTCACTTAGAAGACATTGCGGCGCAGTCCGTGGGCTTCTTGCAGAAGCCATTCACCCCCTCGACGCTGTCCCGCAAGGTGCGGGACGTGCTCGACGCGCCTTGCCCGCTGGCAATGGCGCAGATAACTCAGTCCTGCGTGTCCGCGGATTGCTCTTAATGCCCTGACGCCCCACGCCACCGCGAAAACCAGCCCGCCACGAAGCCACCGCTCGCGATTTCGCCGCTGGCGAAGCCTGGTAGAAATTGCAATCAGCACCCGTACTGGCTTGTCGTTCTTACAAAGTTTGTGTCTCGTCGGCGAAGTTGTCGCGGAGTCTGGTTTCTTGCAAAGTCGGGCTAAATCACAGTGAATCCGCCAGTTCCCTGCGATCGACGACGTGCGGGTGAAACAACATTCGCCCGACTGGCACAGCGACTGCTTTAGAAACGAGCGTCGCCCCACTCGGCGACCGTAGCCAGACAACAACTCTGGGCTGCCCGACTGCGAGAGAGGTCGGAGATTCTGAGGAACCGCCGCAAGGCGATGAGGGAACGGTGAGGTCACAGGTCAGTCGCTTGGAGAGAGGCGACTGATCCGGCGAAACCGAATCAACAACGAAGCCGAGCGGTCTGGAGAGGCCGCTCGGCTTCGGGCATTTTGGTTCTGCTCGTTTCTGCTCGTAGTGACCCGATTCATCGGGTCTCGCATGGCTCGCCCAGTTCTCTGACCCGATGTATCGGGTCACGACGAGCGCGACTACCTGTTAAAGCTCGCAGGTTGCGAAAGCTGTGCGTGCGGCAAGCCAGCAGCTCATGCCGCGAAAGCCGATGTTGCCGACGCGGCTCAACGTGCGGTTCGCGTCACCCGATATGGTCGGATAAGCCGTGAGGCGTCGGGCAGTCGGTCCGCGCCTAGGCTTCTCGGAGGATCAACCATGCGGACGATCGCCTGGTGCGTGTTGATGTTGAGCTTGGTGGGCTGTCAGAGCGGACCGCGCTGGTTCATGCGCGACTATGAGTCGCACGGCCCGGCGCATTTCGATGAACAGCCAGTGATCGAATCGGCTCCTCAGCCGGCCACACCACCTCCGGCTGTTTCACCACCGGCTCAGCCCCCCAAAGCCGGACCGAATCTGACGCCGCCGCCGCAACCGGCTCAGAAGGAACGCGCGCCCTACGAGTCGTCGTCTCATTCACGAGGCTGGTTCGGAGGCCCAAAGACCAGTCAGGCCAGTCGCTCGAAGTCTTCCAGTCGCTCGACTCAGACGGCTCGGCGAAGTCCAACGGCTGCCCCGTCCACGAAGTCCGCGACGCAAGACGAATCCGTTAAGCAACTGCTGGCGGACTTGGAGAAAACCAAACGCGAGAAGGCGGTGCTCGAAACGAAGCTCTCTGACGAGTCGGCCAAGCAGACGCAGCAGCGACTGGAGTTGGAAGCGCGGCTCGCGCTGCTTCAAGAACAGATGCGGCAACAGACCGCATTGCAACAGGTCGCGTATCAGCAACAGCAGGCTGCGGCGATGTCGCGACCGATGCCGAGCTACGCCGGTCCGATGATTTCTTCCGGGACACCCAACCCGTCGATGCAGATGCCATTCTCGTCATCAACGCAGACGTACGCTCCGCAACCTCAATCGCAGAGCGCGCCGGTCTGGAGCAACTCGGCCCCGACCTGGAACACTCCGTTGGTGCCGCAACAGCAACAAGTCGAGCAGTGGCCATTCAGCGCACAACGCCGGTAGGACTTCGCTTCGAAGTCCGGACGCCTACGTCCGGACGAATTGACCGGACGTGGGCGTCCGGTCTACGAGAACGCGAACACGCGGCTCGGCTTCGCGACGGCGAGGTAATCGGACATCGCCAAGATGATCGAATCGGTCAGTGAGCCGGCATTGAATGCGATGCGCGGATTCAGCGTCGCGGCCTGATCGAGACACAGTTCAAACGGCAAAATCGGCGGACCGAACGGCGGCACGCTGCCGGGGACGAGGCCGGTCAACTCGTGCAACTCTTCTGGCGTCGCGAACCGCAGCCTCTTCCAACCAAACTCGCGCCGGATCGCACCGGAATCGAGCTTGCGATCCGCCGGTAACACGAACAGCCGGAAGACATCGTCCGCTTTCATCAACAGAGCTTTACCGCCGATCCGCAGCTCTTCGCCGCGGGCTTTCGCCGATTCTTCCGACGTGCGAGTTGGCTCGTGATGCACTTCACGAAACGTGACACGAGCCTCGGTCAGCAGGCGGCGAATCGCGGGCAGAACTTCTGATCCGTGGGGCAGGTTTTCAACCTGCCCGGCCAAAGTTTCCATCCGTGATTCCTCAGTCAAAACTCAAAATTGGTTGTACGGCGGACGGGCAGGTTGAAAACCTGCCCCACGATCAGTCCAACACGTTCTCGGACACGCGGATTCCCGCGCGATTCGTACCGTTCAGGTTTCCTTGGCTGCCGGAACCGATGCGGCAGCCATGAATCAGATTGCCGGTCGTTGGCTTGGCGGAGTCGCGCCAGACGATCGCGTGTTCCATCAAACTCGGTGAGCGGCGATCGAGCACCGTGCATCCGGAGATGAGTGTGTCCGCGCAGTCCTCCAGCACGAGCCCATTCGGTGTGCCCTCAAAAATTTGGCAGCCGGTGAGATTCATGCGGCGGCAGCGGATGAGTTCGATCAATCCGTCTTTCTTATTCGCGATCGCTCCGTTGACTGTGTTCTGCCCGGCGAGGGCGTCTTGGATGATCAGCCCCGTGACCGTGCAGTCCTCGCAATCGACGAAGCGAATGCCGGTCGAGAGTTCCTTGTCTCCGTAGTCGGGATTGTGGCCGAGCGTGTTGGCTCCGATGGCGATGCTGCGCGAGCCTTCGATGACGATGTTCCGCTCGTGTCCGCTATAGATGTAGTTGCCGGAGATTGCGAAGCCCAACGCCGACGTCAGATGAATGTTGGTCGCCTGGCTGCCGATCAAATTGCCGGCGATGGTCCACATGCCGGCGCGGTGATTCCCCTTCGTGCCGCTGCCGATGAAGCGGATGTTCGCGCCGTTGGGGCTGTAGGTCGCTTGGAGCGTGTTGCTGCAAATCGTCCCTTCGCGGACGGTGCCGTCTTCGACGGCGATGTAAATCTCGGCGGTCGGTTCGCCGTCGGCATCGGGAACTCCGAACGCGGCGTTGTTGTTGTATTCGATGTCGTTGCCAGTCACTTGGAAGTTGCGAATCTCGCCTCCTTGAATGCGGATGCCTCCCAGCCGGCAATAGCTGATGTGGCTGCCGGTGATGATGGTCTGATGCAGATTGCAGTGGTCGAGGAACACTCCGATGCCGGTGTTCTGGTAGATGTGGCAATGACTGATGAGGACGTTGCGCGACCGCCGCGTGACGTGGACTCCGTTACGCACTTTGCGGATCAAGACGCCGGCTAGTGTCGGCTGCATGACCCCTTCCAGCCGGACGCCGTCCGCTTCAGGATGCTCGCCAGTGATCTCGATGTCGCTGAGCAGCGGCATCCGCTCGCGCTGCCAGATCTCCGGCTTGAAGCCTTTGGGATCGGCGCTCTTGTCATGCGAGCCGGCAAAGAAGAACGCCGGCCCCTTGCCGGCCATAATGATCTTCGCCGTCCCGCCGCTGCCGTTGATCGACGTGCGGCCCAGCTTGGCGAGATCAACGACGATCGGCTTCGTGATGCGATAGTCGCCGCGAGGAAATTCGATTTGCCCACCGCCATCAGCCAGTGCGTGCTGGATGGCTTCGGTGTCGTCTGTCTGGCCGTTACCGGCTGCGCCGAAGTCTCGAACGTTGCTCATCGAAGAGGTCTTTCGTCGTGGAATGTGCCTGCGACATTGACGCCAAAGTGAGTGCCATTGGGCTGACGCCGCCCCGCTCGCCTAGTCCACTTCGGGGAAGGCACTCTATCGACCGCTCGGACTGGTTCAACTCGCAGCGTCGCCACGATCGGCAGGCTTGGCACGCCACACACGACCGTGCGCGACGGCAGTCACCGGCGACTCTGCCTGGATTCCCCAAGCGGAGTCTGTGGTTGCCGGGTGGCGCGGTTCGATGTTCTCAAGGCGAAAGGCCACGCCAATCGCTGAGCCTCGGAAAAGTCAGTTTGACACGATTTTTCCGGCACTCGTAGAATCGCCCCGAATTGGTGGCTGTTGCGAGCGTTCCGTTTTCGGACATTCCGTCCGTCGGACGCCGCGATGCAAGGACGCTGCCACGAAGGGTGAATTTGATGAAGAACAACCTCGGCAAAGTGTTTGTGGTCCTGACCACGTTTCTGAGCGTCGCGTTTCTCGGCTTCTCGTTCTCGGCGGGGATCGCCGGTACAAACTGGGAGGGAGAAGCGGCCGGCTTGGAAAACTATTTCGTCGAGAAAGTCCCCGCTGATAAAGGTCGGCCCACTTATACGGTCAAGAACAAGGTCACACTGGAGCCGGTGAAGGCGGGATCGAAATTGCTGCCCGAAGTCATTCTGGCCGCGTACACGCATGAGATCACGCAGCTCAACGACAAGATTCAGAATCTGGAAGCCAGGCCGGAAACAAATCCGGTAAAAATCAAAGAGAGGCAAGAGGAGATCAAGGCTCACCAGAAGCAGGATCTCAAGGCGATTGAAATTCGCGAAGAAGAGTTGAAACAAGAATTCGATAAGTTGGCCAAGACGATTGCCGACTTGTCCGTCGAAGGGGATAAGATTGGGCAAGACGCTCTGAAGGTTTGGGAAGAGGGCAAGTTGCGTCGCGAAGATGTGGCTCGACTGCGAAATCACTTGGAGGAACTGGAAGTCGATCAATTCCAGTCCCTCGAACAAAAGAAACGCTTGCAGGATGAACTGAGCCGCTTGCGCGGTGTGTTGGCTCGCCTGCAACGCCGCCACGTTCAACTAAAGTCGCCCTACGAAGACTAATCGTGGCGCGATGACGACTGGGGGGTCGTGACATGTCATTTCTCGGAAAAGTGCTCGTCGGTTTGCAGCTCGTGTTGAGCATCATGTTCCTGGTCTTTGCGGGAGCGGTCTTCTCCACGCAGAAGAACTGGAAGGCGGCCAAAGAAGTCGTGGACGCGGAACTCACCAGGGTCAAAGGTGAGAAAGACCAAATCGAATTGGAGTACAAGACCTACAAGACACGCATGGAAATCGACTTCAAGAACGAGCAAAACCGAGCCGCCACCGCCGAAGGGCAATTCGTTTCGGAAAAGCAAAAGTCGGCGATTGCGGAAAACGAAGCGAACACGGCCAGGATTGAGCGTGACGAGCAACGTGAATTGGCGAAAGTTTCCGTCGAGGAATCTCGGCAGCGCCGTGAAGAGGCTCTGCAACAACGTGAGATCAACAACAATCTGCAAAAGCTGCTCAACGAGAAGACCACTCGACTACAAGCGTCGGATGACGTCGTCTTCAATCAGAAGGTGGCCGAGAAGACGCTGCAAGACAAGCACGCCAAACTGCTCAGCGACCTCGCCCTGTATCTCAAAATTATCGCGGCGGCCGGCCTGTCGACGGACCCGCAAGCGGTCGTCGGCCTTCTGGAACCACCTCCGGCTGTGGATGGCAAAGTGCTCGAAACGAAACGGGGCGGACGCAGTGGCTCGGACTTGGTCGAGATTTCGATCGGCAGCGACGATGGCTTGCGCGAAGGACACAAGTTGTCGGTCTATCGTTCACAATCGGGCGATAAAGCCGCGAAGTTCCTGGGAGACATCAAGCTCGTGTACGTGACGCCCGATCGCTCGGTCGGTGCCGTGATCCTGCGAGCCAAGAATGGAATCATCGAAAGGGAAGACAATGTCACGTCGAAGCTCGGACAGTAACGCCGCCAAGGCCACGCCGGATGTGTTCGTGGGCCTGTTGTTCGTCTCCGTCGCCGCGCTCATCACCGGCATCACGCTGCTGGTGCTGGAGCTGAACAGCTACGCCTGGCAGATGGGGTAGGGCTCGTAGTCACCGCATTCATGCGGTCGAAGTGAGCCCGCGCTCCATACCCACAGATCAGACCAGATGAAACGGGTCACTACGAGCGTCAGCCACCGACGTATCGAGCATACAACGCTCGCGCGGCGGCGATCTCTTGTGTGCCGCGCACGATCGCGCGGCCATCGCGGAAGACAGTCAACTCGAATTCGCCCCCGGTCAGTGTCAGGCGTGCGAGATACGGGTTCCGAGCGATCGTTCCGTGCCCCTGCCACTTCACCGCGAGTTCATCGAGCGACAACGAAGTCGGCGAACTGGGCACGACCTGCACCGAGTTCCTGCCACACAGCACGGTCGAACGTGAACCACTCTGCCCCGACAACCACAGTCGCTCGCCCCCGTGGCAGGCGGGGCAGTGGCCGCTCGCGCGCAAACCGCTGACGTCGAGCGTCCGAAACGTGTGGTCCCATAAGTCGATGACGGTCAACACACGCGGCACGTCTTCCAGTCGGCCCGCCAGGATTTTCATCGCGAGGATCGCTTGCCAGGACGCGATCACGTTGACCGTCGGGCCGAGAATCCCCGCTGTCTCGCAGGTCTCAGTCGTCCCCGGCTCCGGAGGTGATTCGATCACGCATCGCAGGCAGGCCGTCTGGCCGGGCAACACCGCGAGAACTTGACCGTGACTGCCGATACATCCGCCATACACCCAGGGGATGCCGGTTTCCAACGACAGATCGTTGACCAGAAATCGCGTCTCGAAATTATCGGTCCCGTCGAGAATCAGATTCACATCGCGAGCCAACTCGCGCACGTTGTGGCAATCGACATCGGCGACGACCGCTTCGAGTTCGATCGCGCTATTGATCCGCCGCAGTTTTTCGACCGCGGCAATGGACTTCGGCATCTGAGCGGCGACGTCGTCCTCATCGAACAAGACCTGCCGCTGCAAATTGGTCGTCTCGACGAAATCGCGATCCACAATCCGTAGATGCCCGACGCCCGCTCGCGTCAGCGTTTCAGCCAGCACAGAACCCAATGCTCCACAGCCGACGAGCAACACACGGCTCGCCAACAACCGCCGCTGCCCCGCCTCGCCCAGCGGAGCAAATCGCATCTGGCGGCTGTATCGCGCAAGCGTGTCAGATTCTGTTGTCATGCAACCGCTTTCTTCTGAGTTCCATTCCTCTGGCCCCATTCCTCTGCCGATGCCCGTCGGTTCGGTACAGAGCCTGACGTCGCAAAGGTCGGCGGAGTATAAAGCCGCCCCATTCGGCTCCCAACGCAGCGCGACGCACCATGCGACATCACCTGGGCATCTTTTTGCAGATCCTCGCACTCGCCTGGCTGCCGTTGTTGATTGTGTATCAGCTCATCTTCGGGTTTCAGTTGCTCGTCATGCCGATTTGCACGGTGATCGGCATGGTCCTCTTCTGGATTGGAACAAGGCTGCGCGAATCATGAGATGGCCGCACCGCCAATTCGTCGGATTGTTGATCGTCCTGACGGCGACCTCGCCATTATTGGCTCAACCGTTGGCGACGAGGCCCAGTCAAGAAGCGCTGACGCTCGACCTCGACAGCGCGGTCGTGAAGCGACTGGCCAGCGTCGAAGACTTCATCGCCGACAAGCAATGGGATCTGGTCGCATCGCTGTTGCGACAGACCCAAGTCGAGAAGCCGGACAAACTCGTCTCGGTCGCGCCCGGCTGGTACGTGAGCGTGGCTCGGTATTGTCAGTGCCAAGCGGCTCAGCTTCCTCCGGCCGGCTTGGCCGCGTATCGCCGACAAGCCAACGCCACCGCGAAAAAATGGTTCGACGATGCCGAGCGGCTGCCGCTCACCGATCCGCCGCGACAGCGAGCGGCTTGGCTGCGGATCGCCCGGCAATCATTCGCAAGTTCATCCGCCGATATTGCGCTCGCGCGATTAGCCGAGCAGTCCTTCGAGCAGGGGGACTTCGCAGCCGCGCGAACATACTGGGAGATGCTGCTACCAGCGTCCGGCTCACTGCGAACGGCGGCCGGCCTGGGACTGCTGCGTCATCCTGACTTGTCGCATGACGCCGCACAGGTCCGCGCTCATCTGGTGTTGTGCAGTCTCTTCGAGGGTGATGTGGATCGCGCCCATCAAGAGTTGCTCGCCTTCCGCCGCTTGCATGGCGACACGACCGGTCGCTTAGCGGGACGCGACGGAGTCCTGATCGAATTGTTGTCTGAGTTGCGGGAAAGCCGACTGGCTCGAACTCGGCCTGAATTCGCGATGTTGCAGTTCGATCGGCGGCAGTGGGATGTCACTCTGCCAACTCCAACAGCGGCACTGAATTTTGGAGAGATCTTGCCCGTGGTTGCCGGCAACACGCTGTTCGCGACGAATGGCGAAGCGGTCTTCGCGTTCGATTCGGCCACCGGTCGGCCGAAGTGGTCGGAAGACTCGGACGATGTTCGCGCGGCGGTCATTCACTCACTGGCCGATCCCGTTCCGCCGAAGCTGCCGATCAATGGCCGCGCTTCGCATTCGCTGACAATTCAAAACGACCGGCTGTATGCGCGGCTGGGGACACCCATCACCGGCAAGGCGAAACAGGAAACGAACTCGCACAGCGAACTGGTCGGGCTGGACATCGGCAGCGGCGAGGGCAAATTGGTTTGGCGAGTCGCCGCCGAAGAGATTGATCGGCAAGACCTGCTCAGCGCTGCGGCCCCGTGGTGTTTTGAAGGTTCTCCTGCGGTGGATTCGCAGCGAGTGTTCGTGGCGCTGCGACGGAGTCTGCCTCAGGAACAACTCAACGTCGTGTGCTTCGACGCGGACACGGCGCGACTGTTGTGGAATCGCAAGGTCGGCATCACGGTGGCCGCAACCGACGAGGCGGTGAACTCAACCAGCCACTTGCGGCTGACGCTGGCCGAGGACAGCGTGTTCCTCTCGACCGATGCCGGAGCGATCGCCGCACTCGATGCGCAGGAAGGTGCGATCCGGTGGCTGCGAACGTATGCGTCGGAGAACGCCTTGTCGTCGCGAGACCGACGTCGCGACGGACACACACCGCCGGTTTATCACGATGGTGTGCTGTACGTCGCGCCGCTCGACACCGACTTGCTGCTGGCGATTCACGCGGAGAGTGGCTTGTTGCTCTGGCAGCGCGAGTGGCCCGATCCGATTCAATTCGTATTAGGGATCTCTGACGGAACATTGATCGTGCAGGGCCGCTCGTTGTGGGGAGTGAGCTTGGCGACCGGCGATCCCGTTTGGCCTCATCGCCGCGTCGGCCATGATGACCCGAAAGGCTCGTCGTTCGGTCGCGGTGTCTTGATTGACGACGACGTTTGGTGGCCGAATCGCGAAGAACTGATCGTCGTCTCCGCAAACTCCGGGCGGATCAAGCGACGACTGGAGTTGAAGGCATCGCTGGGGCTGACTGGTGGGCATCTGGCCGCGTTCGGAAAGTCGCTGGTGCTCGGTCGTGGTGGGCAACTGACCGTGCTCGGTGAACTTTTGCCGAAATGACTTTTGACCGCGATTTTCCCAAACTCGTAGAATCGGAATCGCGTTACTCGGCACCGCTGGCCGATTCCAACATGGCGGGAGACGATTTCGTAAAGGTCCGACCGGAACGATTCGTCGCCGAGTCACGGTGAATAACGTTCTCTTAGGTTGATGGTTGAATCCAGCGACCAGAGCGCGAAGCCCGACTGGACTGCGTACTCTCAGATCGCTGGGTAAGGAGACCAAAATGGCTCCGTTGCTCGCTGGTGAAGATGTCTTGCGCCGCCTGTTTGCCGGTGCGGCCGAACAGACGTTTGAAGCGGAACTGGGCGTCGCCGACCCGCCGCTCGTTGAGTATCTCGTCGAATTGCTGCTGCGATTCTTGCGGCAAGAGACCATCTATCGCATTCGCGACGACGCGGGGCATCGGTTGACTCAGGTGGTCGACATGGTCGCCGAGGCCGAACACCGAGCCGCTCGGTCGCGACGCGAAATTTACCGCCACGTCGGCGATTTCACGCTCTTTTTTAGCGGCGTGTACCCGGAACATCTGCCGAAGCTGCAAGCTCCCGACCGCAAGGACCATCTGGTGGACTATTGCCAGCAGGGAAAACGGTCCTACTTGATCGCCGCCAGCTACGCCGAAGACGACGAGTCTCGCGTGCAGGCCCCAGTGTTGCGGCATCTCAGCGAAGAATTTGAGTTGTGTTCCGAAGGGTTGAATCGCATCCGTCGCGAGTTCGATCTGTCTCGCAGGCTCAATCCGAAATCTGCGGAATGGAACTGATTGCGAAGCTCGCAGCCTGACTCTCTGAGTCGGGATTTCACCGCGATCACATCCGACTCCGAGAGCTAGGCGATGGCGAGAAGTGGCATTCCCTCATTTGAGAACTCGCGTCTGATGTGACGAGTCCTCGGAATGCGTTGAGCGACGCTGTCCGCATGGTCGAATTGGTCGCACCCATCGTGACGATGTTCGCGCGCGAGTTTCAGCCGCGCGCGAGAAGCGTCGATCTCTCATCTCCCCGGTTGACGACAAGGACTCTTCGTCGAACAATGGCCGCTGCTCCGAGAAATTTGGTTGTGTTGCCAGTTCCGGGAAATTTTCTGCAACAGGATTTTTTTTGTGGATAAGGGAGGGTGTCTTGATAGCATGTCGCCTTCGTTTTCGGTCTGTGCGCGTTCGACGAGTTTCGTTTTGCCCGCATCGGCCGAAAGAACTGAAGTCGGAAACTCGCGCTGGCGATTTCGCCGGCGAACAGAGTTGGTTGGATTGGTTCTCGCATTGAGAGAAAGGAATCTGTCATAGAGAACCCGCTGCCTGCATCCGCTGGGACTCCCCGAAGAATGAGCGCGTCTTGGTGCCAACGAATCGTGTCTGTCCGATGCGATTCTCTCTACAAAGGTCGA
>CAMDEA010000021.1 GCA_945893045.1 Planctomyces sp. SH-PL62 | reverse complement strand
CACCTGCTCCCGAACCGCTGGCATCAACAACTCGGATTTCACTTGTGGGACATCATCCATGATCGACTCCAGAAAGAGGTTCCGAACATTTTCAACCTCATTCTGACAACTCTGTATTCATCGCGCCAGGCAAAATTGGCACACCCGATGCCGCCGAACCACAGATCGGCCCCGCTTTTCAAGGCCAGCCAGTCATCGAGGCAGCGATCCGAACGTCGCTGGGACAGACTTATCTGTCCCTGGGCAATGGGAAGTTGGCGCTCCGTCAATTCGAGCTTGGACGAGAATTGGTTTCGAAACTGCTCGGCACCGAACTCGAAGTCCTACAAGCGACACTTGGAATGTCGAAACAAATCGCCATCGCATACTTGGCTGCTGGCAAGCTTGACGAAGCGATGCCTCTCGTTGAACAGACGCTGGAAGACCTGAAGGCGAAGCTCGGTCCCGACGCACCCTTCACGCGAGATTCCATGTTCGAATTGGCTCGCGCGTTAAAGGGTGCCGGACATTTCCGCGAGGCATTGCCACTCTTCAAAGAAGTTCTGGAGAAGCAGAACGCGAAGCTCGGCCCCGATCACCCCGACACGCTCACCACCATGAACAACCTGGCTCAGACATACTCCGACGCCGGCAATCTCGACCTGGCGTTGAGGCTCCATGAACAAACATTGGAGAAGCGAAAATCAAGCCTCGGTCCCGATCATTTCGATACGCTCACCAGCATGAGCAATGTGGCAAAGGCATACCAAGACGTCGGCAAGCTCGAACAGGCGCTGCCACTCTATGAAGCGACGTTGGAAACAATGCGGGTGAAGTACGGCCCGGACGACCCCCGTACTCTCGCCAGCATCAACAACTTGGCCTCTGCGTACAAAGACGCCAGCAAGCTCGACCTGGCACTGCCGCTCCTCAAGCAGACGCTGGAGAAGAGAAGGGCAAAACTCGGTCCCGATCATCCCGATACGCTTACCAGCATGAATAACCTTGCGGTGGCATACCAAGACGTTGGCAAATTCGACCAAGCGCTGCGGCTCCACGAAGACACGTTGGAACAAATGACGGCGAAGTACGGCCCAGACCACCCCCATACTCTCACCAGCATGCACAACTTGGGAATGGCATACAAAGACTCCGGCAACCTCGACCTGGCACTGCCGCTCCTCAAGCAGACGCTGGAGAAGAGAAGGGCAAAACTCGGTGCCGACCATCCCGATACGTTCACCAGCATGAACAACCTCGCGGTGGCATACAAAGACGCCGGCAAACCCAATCTAGCGCTGCCGCTCTTTGAAGAGACGTTGGAAAAAATGAAGGTGAAGCTTGGTCCCAACCATCCACGTACGCTGGGTTGGTTGAGCAATCTGGCAACTGAGTACAGCAATGCTGGCAAGCCAGAGAAAGCCGAGCCACTCTGGCGCGAACTAACCGCGTTGTTGAAAGAGCAGCCCGGGGCCGACTCGGCGGAGTACGCCGGGCAACTGGCGTCGCTTAGTCTGAATTTGCTTGCACAAAAGAATTTCGCCGACGCCGAGCCGCTCATCCGCAAGTGCCTCACGATCCGCGAAAAGAAACAGCCCGACGATTGGAGAACATTCAACACCCAGTCGATGCTCGGCGGCTGCCTGCTCGGCCAAAAGAAATTTACCGACGCCGAACCGCTACTCCTGGCCGGCTACGAAGGCATGAAACAACACGAGGCCGACATCCCCGCCCAAGGGAAGATCCGCTTGACCGAAGCGACCCAACGGCTCGTCGATCTGTACGACGCTACCGACCAAAAAGACAAAGCCACCGAGTGGCGAGCCAAGCTACCGAAGCCAACCGATGGATCAAACAAGTGACTGCGCCGTCGTGCTGGGGTCGGTCGATTGATCGGGTACGTATTCGGAGTCCGGTGCCTGAATTTGTGAAAGGTAGGAAACCGATGGCACACACATCGTCGCGAGGATCTCAATCAAACGCCCAATCTAACTCGACTGCTGATGCCGATCTCGCCGCTCTGATCGAGCAGTGCTCAAAGGATATTCGATGTGGGCTGAGTCGCGCACATTATCTTTGTAAGTTGATGCACGCCCCTTACAGGTTCGGGACACTGGAACAAATTGATCGCGAGACAGTCGATTGGTTGATGCTTTCCGTGAACCAGTTGCTCGACCATTATCGGGCAGCAGCCAAGACGTTTCCGATAGTAGACCGGCTCGTGAACGCTGTGGCGGATCGAACCTGCGCTCACGAAGAAGCGCTTGAATTCGCACATGAAGTTCAAATGGCATTTGTTTGCCAGCATTCGTCATCCGAACTCTTGGAAATGGCCGACACCGTCGTAAGCCAGTGGCAGTCCATCCGCGACTTCCTACTACAGCGCAAATGCCCCGACCTTAATGAACTCCTCAATCGAATCAAAGTTGAATGGGCCAAAGCCATCGAATCACAAACGCGCCGAACGAAACTTCCGAATGGCTATACGGCAAAGCAACCTGACGCTTCTGGATTCGTTGTCGCCAAGACACTTCGCGAGCAACGCGGGCAAAAGAAACTGACGACCAACGATTTGATGCGATTGGAGTTGTTCGAAAACCCGGATTCAAAGGGTTGGTCAGTGACGGAATGGCAAAACCGAGTGAAACGCTCGCGCGGCTCGATTGCCGGCTCAGACGTGTGGAAAGAGTTGGAAGCCGCTCGCAAACTTGGCAAGAGCGATCGACGGCGACGGACGAAATCTCGCTGACGGAAAAGTGAACGAATCGCGAGGCGGATGAACGAACGCCAGAAAAATGAAAAGAAATTGAAGCCGAGTTATCTCCGGGAACCTCGGCTCTTTTCATTGGTCGGCATCGGCGGGACATGGTCGCGTTCAATCGAAAAAGTGAACGAACGCGGGTATTTGAAAGGGCTAATTTCAAATCTGAATCATCGAAATTGGCACGGGTGCTCCGTGCGATTATTGGGTTCCACCAACATTAGGAGAGAAACATGACCGATCACTTAGCTCTACAACAACGACTCAGAGAACAACTCATCGAAAAAGGCATTGAGGCTGGCCGCAATCTGCTTGTGTCACCGGCCAGTGAGCATGACGATGCTCAAAGAGACGCGCATCTAAACCTGAAGCTAACGATGAAAGCTTCCGTCACGCTGTCGCTTCTTGAAGAGCTTCTTGCGGACTACCTGACGAAAGAGGATTTCCTTCGATCGCTTCTTGTTCGTGGAAGGATTTACCAGCCGAAAGAAGTTTGATGGCGGAAAGGGAACGCGACTCATTGAATTGGTGTTGAGAAAAGAGAAAGCCGAAGGGCGGATCAGTCGGCTTCAGCCGACTCCCCATTTGCCACCGGCTTCAGCCGGTGGAGCGGTCGAGTCCCGCGACAAGCAGCCGGCTTCAGCCGGCTTGGTGATCGGTCTTCAGACAGAATGGCCCGCGACCTGCCAATTCACTTCGTGTTCCGAATGCTGAAGTCTGAAGACCAACTCCCAAGTCGGCTAAAGCCGACTCATGGCCGCTGCGGATTTGCCAACCACCAGCTCAAGCTGGTGGCAAATGGGGAGTCGGCTGAAGCCGACTGATGGAGAAAGGGGACGAGATGGAGAAAGGGGACGCCGCTCTTTTTGAGGACCCCTTTTCTTTCCTCTTCCCCCCTTTTCTTCCCTCGCGCTGGGGGAGACGACCTTGTCTCCGAAGTTGTTAGCCGGTGAGACCAGTCCGAGGAACGCCGGAAGGTCAATTGAATTGCCCAATCACCAACCAGTTGGCCGTGGCCTATTGCCGTGGGCGTCTTCGATATCGATGTCGAGCTTCCTGTGGCCACCTGGCAGCAGCACTAGGCGCGTAGCGGCAGCTTGCCGAGGTGCCGCAGCATCGCTCTGAGAGCGAAGTCGGCCAACGGGCCACCTACGGCATCGGTTGGCTTCAGACCTGCCGGGGTATACTCGACGAAGTTCATCCATTCCAACCCTAAGCGAATGATTCCTACGGGCTGTTTCAGGCGCGCGATGAACTCGAGAATCGATCGATTGTCAAAGAGGACTTCGAGCTGCGACGGCACGCAAATCACCGTCTTGCCGAGCAATTGGTGTTTGGCGAGATAATCGAGTTCCCACAGGACACCAGCCGACGACGCCGGAACGAAGACGATCGAAAAGGCATTGCGCGCGAGCAGGGCAATGTCGTCGTGCCACTCGGCCTCGTTCGACGCGAATCGCCCCGCGCCGATCATTTCGCCTGGTCGGCCCAACCCAACGAGCGCCAGTTCCGGTCCGACGGCATAGGCCACCAGCAACTCGAAGTCGGTTTTCTGCGGTCGCGCGGCGTGGATCAGCAGGTTCGCAAAGGTACCCTCGCCGACTTCGGCTCCATAAATGTCGCATCTTTCCGGTAAGACCCCGGTGACTTGGAACGAACGCAAATACAAGGCGAAGGGCACGGGCGATGGCTGACTACTCTTCAGCGCGGCCATAATCTCGGCGGCGATCCGATCTCGCTCAAGTTGCCTGTCGGCTTCGCTCTTGGCGATGTGCCGATTGGCAAATGCCATGACCAATAGCCCGACGAACACACAAACAACTCCGATTACGATGTATGGCTCGCGGCCGCCCGACGGCTGGGGATTGACGATTGCAATGCCGAAGTTCGTAAACCCCACCGCGATTGCAATGGTCGCTAACAAGACGCTATGGCTGCCCACCTTGCTTCGCGTCGCGCTGCCCGGGATGGTGTATTTCATGCCGCATTCCTCTTTTTCGCGGCCGTAGGCGGTTCAATGATCGCCACGCGGCCGTCCCACTGCGCAGCAATCACTTTGTTCGTTTCCGGTATCGCCTTCAGGGCGTTGATCGGATCGGCGGCCAGGTTCGATTGAGACTTCCGCGAGCCGATGTGGACTTGTTGCCGCGCACTGACTCGCCGATAAATGACTTCAATGTCCAGGGGACGAACGGGGACGCAGTTCTTTGATTGCACCAGTTCGTATCAATGGACGATTCCCCATTGTTCCACCGAGCAAGGCGTCGGCGGCCTGTCCAATGTCGGTTACTTTTCCTTTTCCGATTCCGTTTTCGCCGCTTCGATGTCTGCGGAGGCTCCGGCGTCGTTCAGCTTCTTTTGCCATTTTTCGGCGTCGGACTTGGAGAGGTTGCCTTTGATCTCGAACGGCGTGCTGTCGACGAGTTCTTTGGCGTCGGTCAGATCGAGTCCGGTGATTTCCATCACGAGCTTGATCACGGCGATTTTCTTGGTGCCAGGCGCGGCCAGGACGAGTTTGAACTTTCCGGTGTCTTCCGCTGACGTTGTTGGTTTGTCATCGGGCTTGGTGGGCTTGTCTGATTTCGCAATCTTCTTCGCGTTCGCTTCGAGCTTGGTCAGCGTGGCTTTGTCGATGATGAGACATTCGCGGGTGACGACTTCGACCGAGCTCCAGCCTTCCCATTTGATTTCGACGCCGCCGTTCTCAGGGAGTGACACCACAGTCGCGTCGCTCCAGGAGCGAGCCCATTCGATCTTCAACTTGGTGCCCACTTCCAGCGGAGTCTCTTTGGTGACTTTCACCGCGTTCTTCGGAAGTTCGATGGTGATGGGATATTGTCGAGCTGGCGTTAACCGCTTCGAAAAGCCAATGGCGTTGGGTTCGGCTCCCGCCATGACGGCAGCGGCGTGCTCCCGATGTGCCTTCAGTGGATTCTTGGATTCGATCGTTTTGAGTCGCTCGGCGAACGTCTTTTCGCTGGCAGGCTTCTCCAGGTCTTTGAGCGTCGATTTCGCAATCGTGAACTGCCTTCTGGGGAGTTTGGTCTCGTTGACAAACGCAGAATCCGAGACGGCCGAGACCTCGGTGGGACTGTCTTTGACCACGGTATGTTCCGCCCCCATCAACTGCACCGGAGTGCCGGGGTGCAGCTTCACATTGTCCGGCACGACCACGAAGCCCTCCGGCGGTGGCGTCAGGGAACCCAGCGCCAACTCGACGCTGGGGGCAAACGACTTGGGGTCGCTTTTGAGCCTCTTCAAAACGTCGTCAGCCACGGCGACATGATCGCGAGTGACCACTTGATTCCCGGCATGACCCCGCTGCGGCCAGTGTAGGATGGCTAAGTCCGTTGGTCCCCATGGACCAGCAGTTCTTTTCGGGAGGTATTGAAAATACCGCATCAGAGTATTGGTCCGCGGGTCAGACGACTCTTTGAAGACCATCAAAACTTCCGCCGCCAGCCAGTCCCCTTCAAAGGCACCGAAGACGGGAGTTCCCGGAACGAGAGGCGTCGCCTGGCTGGCGAGGGTGGTTCCTTTGGGAGGTGGCGGTGGCGGTCCCGTTTTCTTCAGGCGCGTCTCGTATGCCTGTAATTCGGGAGCACGCATCTCACGAGCGAAGGTCAAGTTTGCCACTTTGCCCCGGGTTACCGACTTCGACACTTTGAACATCTGAGACTCGGTGCCGGTTCCTTCCGTCAGTTCCACATAGACTTCAATGTCCGCGCCAAACTTGAGCTCGGGGCCAGACTCCGGCGGCGGTGCGCTGATGGACGGCGAACTCGATCGGATCGAGGGACCGAACTTTGATCGCGAGCTCATGGGAGCCCGCGACGGAGCGACCGGTGGAGAAGTCCAAGAATTCCAACCGGCTCGGGTTTCTTCCGCGCAATGCAGCGTTCCCGTGTGTTGCTTCAACGCGTCCGGCTGCACCGCGAACCGGAATTGCCGTCCGTCCGTTTTGACGATGACCGCGATCCGGCCCGTCCATTTCCCCTCGAACGCATAGTCCACGTCCATCGCTTCGCGAAGCGACTTCCCCGGCCGGATGTTGGAGAGTTCAAACCACGGGTGGCTCTCGCGCCGGCGGAACGGGTTCGCCAACGGAGCGTTGCTCGCCGTCAGCACTTTCTCATTGGCGTCGCCGGGTGCCGTATTGCGATTGGGAGCTGTCACTGGAGCAGGCTTCAGCGGCGAGACGGAGGTCGTTGTCAGGCCCGGCTCGACGCGATCGTTGGAGGTGATGGTCACGAAACTGCCAGACAGCAATTCGTCGACCATGTCGGAAAACGCGGTGACGAACACGTCCCGCTTGATGGTTCCGCCGGGGACATTCAGATTCGGGAGCATGCGGCCCAAGAGGGCGGACTTCTCCAGTCCTTTCATCAATTGAGCGGTGGTCAACCCGACTTCCGCAGCGGCGAGGTCCGCGTCCATTTCTTCCTCGAAGCGCAGGGCGAGCATCACGATCGGCTCGTCACCGCTGGCTTTACCTCCCGTCGCGGCGACCGCTTTCGTGAAGAGTTCGGAGTCCTTCTCCAATAACTTCTCGAATTCCTCTTTGGTCTTGTAGAGCTTTTTGACTTGAGCAATTTCCATCGGCGAAAACGCTTTGGGATTCGCCAGCACCGCGGCACGAACTTCGTCCGACTTCCGTTTCAAGCCTTCCGCGTGACACGACATGCACGACAAGCCGTTGACGACTTGTTTGTCCGGTCGTCGTGGATCGCTGACGACCGAGATCGGTCCCTTGTCGATCCGCAGACCTTTGTCGTCCACCAACAGATAAGCCTGCAAGCCGTTCGGGAGGTTGAAGATCAATTCCCCGCCGTCATGCTCGAAGCCCCGATCGCCGCCGGGGCCGAGCGGCCATGTGAAGATGTTCTTGTGGCCTTTGTCGTCGCCGAAGTCGTAGCTCTTCCAATAGGCCCCGCCGGTCAAATCGCAGTCGTGTCTTTCGATCAAACGATTGTGACTCGAAACACCCGACCCGTTGAACGCGGCACGAGCCGCCTCACCCGACTCGACGTTGTGCGCGACATCGACTCGCAGCAGCAGTTCCAGTTCACGAACCGAATTTGGTAGCTCCAGGAGTTCGTGATACAGCGGCGGCACCGCTGCTTTGGCGACAAACCAATCCGCGCGGATCATCGGCACCTCGGTTTGCGTGGCCGTATAGCAGAACTGCAGCGCGGCCGACGTGGATTTCACTCCGTAAGGATACTCTTCCAAGATCCGCGACCAGGTTTTCGGCGACCAGCGAAAGTCGGACAAATTGATGCGCATCACGGTCTTCGCCGGATCGATCGGTTTCGGAATGACGATCCGTTTCTTCCATGACAAACTATTCGCGAGCTTCGCCAACGCCACGCGGTAGCTCTCCAATTCGTCGTCCGACAGCCCCGCGTTGTAGAGGTCCGCGATGGTGAAGTACCGGTAATACATCAGCTTGTCAGCGTCCTCTATTTCGAGCTTCCGCAGATCATCACGGATGAAGCCAAGTACCTCCTGTGGCGAAATGAAGGGGCGTGACTTGGTCGGCGGATTGAAGTCGTCGGCCCCGGAATCAATCCAGGTCTTCAACGTCTCGATCTCATCCTTGGACAGCGGCTCGGCATCTTTGGGCATCGAGCCTGTTTTGACTTGCCGAAACAGCGGTGACTCGGCCGACTTGCCGGGCAGCACTTTCTTCCGTTTGACGAGCCGGCTGCGGTCCAGCATGAAGTTGATCCCGCCGTCGGCCGAACCCGCTTCACCGTGGCAGACATAACAGCGCTGTTCCAGAATCGCTTTGGCTTTTTTCGCCGTCTCGGACACGTCGGCCGCATGACTGCGTGAGCCGAGACCGAGTCCCAAAACAACGACGCAGATCAACGCGCTGGCGATCCATCGACCACGAGGTCCAGATCCTGGCAAAGTCATCGGAATGCTCCCGAAGAATCAGAGTTTGGAAATCTGCCGCCACTCGGCTGTCATCCGAGCTGAGCGGTGCCCGATGCTATCCACAGGTCGTCTGACTGCAAACGACAAGATCGCCGCTCGATTGTTTGACGAACGCGGGGTCGGGTGTGCGAATTTCAGAAATCGCCGTTGCCAGCATCAATCAGTGGGAGCGTTGAGGGCGGCGATTTCTGAAATTCGCACACCCGACCGCTTAGTCCTTACGGTCGCTGCTCGCACCGAAGATCGCCAAGTGCGGAGTGTGCCCTGGCAAAAAGCTGGCGGAATTCTGTCTTCTGCTTTAGGCGTGCGGACTACTACACTCCGGCCCGTTTCCCGCCTGAGTCCGCGTCGGCGATGGCCGGCGTCCTGCCTCGTTCGACCCGCCTCGTAATCACTAAGGTCATGGCATGAGGTTTCGCGTTCGCGCCTTGTCTGTTCGCGTCACTGGTGCAGCCGCGCCGGTTTGGATGTTTGCTCTGCTCGCGGTGTGTCTGTTGTCCGGCTGCCAAAAGCAGGAGGAAATCAGCCGCTACACCGTGAAGAAAATGCCCACTGTGGAGCGGCCTGCCAGAGCGGCCAAACCGCCGGGTTCGCCAATGCGGCCGGCCGGTCATGGGCCGGGGATGAGCGAGCGGATGCTGGGGGCGATTGCCTCGCAGGGGCGGACGGTGTGGGTCTTCAAAGTCGCGGGACCGAAGGATGTGGTCGCCGATCAGATGCCGAAGTTCCTGGGATTGATGAAGTCTCTGAAATTCGGTGAAGACGCGACCGAGCCTCCCCAATGGGCGCTCCCGGAAGGCTGGACCGAGCAGAAAAACGAGGATCCGAAAAGCCCGCGAGTCTCCACCGTGTTGGTTAAGACGGATGACAAAGAATTGTCGCTGGCTGTTCTGCGTTTGCCGCTGCCGAATGATCTGCCGGTCGAACGCATGCCGTTGATGATTGTGAATATGTGGTGCGAACAGCTCGGTCTGCCGGAGAAGACGGACGCGGACCTGAATGCCGAAGAGCAGCCCAAAGATGCCGAGGTGCAACATCTGAATGTCGCCGGCACGCCGATCACGTTGGTGAACTTTCTGGCCCCGGAAAGCCCTGCTCGAACTGGCCTCGGTCCTGCCGCGGTCGCTGCGAATGGGCTGCCGCAATGGAAGGTGCCGGACGGTTGGCAGCCAGCCCCCGGAAACCAATTCTCGCTGGCGGCGTTCGCTGTCAAAGAGGGAGAGAGTTCGATTCAGACGACGATCAGCCGTGCCGGTGGAGACTTGTTGGAGAACCTCAATCGTTGGCGCGGTCAGCTTGGACTGAAGGCTTGGTCGCCGGACGAAATGAAGAAGACCGTCAAGACGCTCTCGATCGACGGACATGACGGCACCCTGGTGGAATTCGTCGGCAAGGATCCGCGGACGGAAAAACCAAGCTGCATTCTGGGCCTGATCGTGCCTCACGGCGACGAGACGTGGTTCTTCAAGCTGACTGGCGATGTCGAACTCGCACAGCGCGAAAAAGCGAACTTCGAGGCGTTCGTGCAATCGGTCAAGTTTGAGTTTTCGGCCTCGAAGAGCCCTGCCCGACCGGCTCCCGGGCCCCCTGCTGTTGCCGCGAAAGGACTCCCGCAATGGAAAGTGCCGGAAGGGTGGAAGACCGATCGCGGAAACGAATTCTCTCTGGCGGCGTTCGCGGTCACGGATGGCGAACGAGTCATCAAGACGACGGTCAGCCGCGCGGGTGGGGACTTGTTGCAGAACCTCAATCGTTGGCGCGGCCAGCTTGGATTGAAAGCTTGGTCGCCGGACGAGATGACGAAGACCGCGAAGACCCTGTCGGTCGATGGCCACAACGGTACGCTGGTCGAGTTTGTCGGCACCGACGCGCGAACGAATCAGCCAGGCTGCATCCTGGGTGTGATCGTGCCGCGCGATGGCGAGGCGTGGTTCTTCAAGCTGACGGGCGATGTGGAACTAGCGCAGCGTGAGAAAGAGAACTTCGAGGCGTTCGTGCAATCGGTGAAGTTTGAATGACAACGGGTGTGGCCGCTTTCAAGTCATGGCCCCAACGGGGACTGACTCGAAAGCCCAGGGCAACGCCCTGGGTGAGTACACGCCAACCATCGTTTAGCCCCAACGGGGCGTAACTCGCATGATGTCCGTGCAAGTGACGCCCCTTCAGGGCTTGATGAGGTCTCGCGATTCAGTCACCCAGGGCGATGCCCTGGGCTATCGAGTCATGCCCCCTTGGGGCTGAAGGCAGGGATGTCGTTGACATCCGTAATGAGTTCGTACCGCGACCGAGAGGGAGCGGCCCAGAGGAGCATTCATCATGGCGACAGCAGACATCCTCAATGAACGTGTCGGATCAGACTCGGACATCTCGGTGGGTCCGATGGTTGCAAAACTCTTACGGCCGTTGGCCTCGTTGAAGCTGACGGTCTCGCTGTTGGCGATGGCGGTCGTGCTGGTGATGGCGGGAACGCTGGCTCAAGTCGATAAGGACATCTGGCAGGTCGTCGATGAATACTTTCGCTGTCAGATCGCGTGGATTGATCTGCAAGTGTTTTTTCCGCCCGCGTTCTTTCCGAATTTTGTGTTCGATCATCAGCCGGACTTGCCGGCCTGGATGGTCATTCCATTTCCCGGCGGCCGGCTGCTTGGCACGTTGATGTTTTTGAATCTGGTGGCGGCTCACGGCATCCGATTCAAAGCCCAAGCGAAGGGAACTCAGTTGTGGGCCGGCGTCGGAGTCATCGGATTGGGGATGCTGACGACGTGGCTGGTCGTGGTGAGCGGTTCGAGTGCGGACGGCTTACAAGGCAAAAGCTGGGTCAAGTGGGAGACTTTGTGGTCGTTCTTCAAGCTGGGCCTGACGGCGCTGTGGGGCGGATCGGTCTATGGTGCCATCCAGTTATCGCGGTTCCGTCCCGGTGATGCGCTCGCCAAGACGAAGTTCTGGGCGGCAGACATTCTCTGCGTGGCACTGGGTCTGATCGTCGCCGGGTTGTGGATGAAAGGGGATGCGGCTCGGCTGGACGATTCGTCGATGCGCATCCTGTGGCAATTGTTGAAAGCGACGTTCGCCGGCGTTGTGATGCTGATCGGCTGCGTGATGGTCTTCAAGAAGCGAGCGGGCATCGTGCTGCTGCATGGCGGCATCGGACTGATGATGCTCAGCGAACTGCTGGTCGGCCTGACGGCGGTCGAGGCTCAGATTTCGTTGGAGGAAGGGCAGACATCAAACTTCGCCAGCGATCACCGGTCGAGCGAACTGGCGTTTGTCGAGTCGGCCGGTACGGATTCCGAAACGCATGTCGTGGTACAAGGCTCGCGACTGAAAAGCAGCGTCGGTAAGGGCAAGATCACGAATGAACTGCTGCCGTTCGACATCGAGGTGCTGAAGTATTACGGCAACGCGCGCGTCCGGCCGCCGACGGAAGAACACCAGATTGAGGCGACGCACGGCATCGGCAAGACGAATGCGTTGGTCCCCGTGGGTGGTTCGACCGGCGTCGATACCGACACCAAGGTGGACATGCCGGGTGCCATCGTCCGTCTGACGAAGCGTGGCAGCGGCGAAGAGATCGGCACCTATCTGACCGCCGTGCTGCTTGCGATGCAGGACCGATCCGAGGCCGTGGAGTTTGATGGCAAGAAGTACGATCTCTCGCTGCGATTCCGCCGCGACTACAAGCCTTACACGATTGAACTGATTGACGTGGATGGTACGAATTACGTCGGCACGAGTACCGCTCGGAATTACTCCTCGGACATTCGTGTGACGGATTACTCGCATCTGAATGCCGGCGGAGAGCCATCGGTTTTCGAGCATCACGTCTGGATGAACAATCCGCTGCGATATGCCGGCGAGACCTTCTATCAGAGCGGCTACACGCAGGCGGGTGCCAAGGAATACTCGACGCTGCAAGTCGTCACGAACAGCGGCTGGATGATTCCGTATGTGGCATGCATGATCGTGGCGGTCGGCATGTTGTTTCAGTTTTCGGTGACGCTGCTGCGGTTCCTGGATCGCCGCGCCCGCGAGATCAAAGTTGTCCAGCAAACCACCGTCGATGGAGCGGCCCGCTGGGTGCCCATCGTGACGGTTGCGTTCCTGGCGTTGTGGGTCGTCAGCAAGACGAAGACACCGGCGACTCCAGAGAAGGCTTTTGACTATGCGGCAGTCGGGCACTTGCCCATCGTCGCGGATGGCCGGGTGAAGCCGCTCGACACGTATGCCCGCAACTTGTTGCGGATCATCTCCGGCACCGAGACGTTCAAGCTTGAATACCAGGAAGACGGCAAGACCAAGACTCGCACCGAGCCGGCGATTCGCTGGTTGATGGATTTGTTCGCTCGGCCGAATGAGGCCAAGCATCACAAGGTGATCCGCATCGAGAATCTGGAAGTGCTCAAGGCGCTGAATCTGGAGCCGCGCAAAGGCTATCGGTACTCGATGGCGGAAATCGTCGAGCAGCCGGACGAGAAGGACAAAATGCCCCGTGATCGGCGGCTGGTGAAGCTTGGTCAGAAGACCGATGAAGCTCGCAAGAAGGGTGCTCGCAACATGAGCGTCGAAGATCGCAAGGCGATCGAGTTCGAGCGCAAGTTCGGCTTGTACGAAACGCTGTCGCGCTTTGCCGAGCAGCCGGAGATCGAGGCTCGCGCGCCGATGGAACGCCTTCAGCGAGCGGTCGGCTTTGAAGCGGCGCTGCGCGAAACCAAACTCGCACGTGTCGTGCCGCCGGCCAGCGGCACCAACGACTACTGGGACTTCCTCACGTTGGCCGAACTGATGCAACCGCTCGACGATCAGCCGGATCATCGCCTGATCATCAAATTCGCGATGACTCAGATCGGCGAAGTCCTCGCGGACGAAGACCAGCGGCTTTCCATGGACGAGAACGCGCAGCTCACCGAGTCTCGAAACTGGCTGAAGCGACGTTATCCCGACGTCGAGAAGATGGATTTGAAGGACGAGGACGCGCTGACGAAGGGAGGTGCTCGCAAAGCCGCTCCGGCCGTGGCCGCCTGGCGAACGCTTCTGACCGACTATGAATCCGGCAACGTGTCGGGCTTCAACGGCGCGGTGGCTGGTTATCGCGATTCGTTGAAGAGCGAATCGTTCGATGGCGTGGGGATGAGCCGCATCGGCTTCGAGTGGTCCTTCAACTCGTTTCAGCCGTTCCTGCTGGCGTCGATGATCTACTTCCTGGGGCTGTTGCTGGCGTTCGCGGCGATGCTTGGCTGGACGCGCACGTTGAACCGGACGGTGTTTGGGATTTGTCTCTTCACGTTCGGTCTGCACACGCTCGCCTTGATTTCCCGCATCATCATTTCCGGCCGGCCGCCGGTGACGAACTTGTATACGACGGCGGTGTTCATCGGCTGGGGCATCGTGGCGCTGGGGCTGGTGCTGGAGAAGGTCTACAAGATCGGGATCGGCAACGTGGTCGCGTCCGGCGCTGGTTTCGCAACGCTGTTGATCGCTCACTTCCTGAGCGGCGATGGCGACACATTCAAAGTGCTGGTCGCGGTGCTCGACACTCAGTTCTGGCTGGCGACGCATGTCACCACGATCAACATGGGCTATGCGATGACCTTCCTGTCGGGAATGCTGGGGCTGATGTATGTCGCCCTCCGCAAGCCGCTGCCGTTCGCGTTCGCGATGTCGGCGTTGCTCGCCGTCGTCTGCTATCAGCTTCCCAGCCCGATCGCCGAGATGATCGAGACACTGGCCGAAATCAGCATCTCGGCCGGGACGGTGAAATTGCTCGGCATCATCGGCGGTATGTTCGGTGTGGGCGCGACCGCGTGGGCCTACATGCAGTCGGAATATCGCGACGCCGAACCGCTGACTCCCGAGTTGGAGAAGAACTTGTCGCGAATGATTTACGGGACGCTGTGCTTCGGCATCTTCTTCAGCTTTGTGGGGACGGTGCTGGGCGGCTTATGGGCCGACGATAGTTGGGGCCGCTTCTGGGGCTGGGATCCGAAAGAGAACGGGGCGCTGATCATCGTGTTGTGGAATGCCGTGGTCCTGCACGCGCGCTGGGGCGGCATGGTCAGCGGACGCGGCATGGCCGTGCTGGCCATCGCCGGCAACATCTTCACCGGCTGGTCGTGGTTCGGCGTGAATGAACTCGGCGTCGGCCTGCACAGCTACGGCTTCACCGAAGGCGTGCTGCTGGCCCTGGGGCTGTTCGCGTTCAGCCAACTGGTCATCATCGGCATCGGCTGCCTGCCGAAACGCGGAGGCAGGAGCATTCCGCAACACGCGGCCTGACAGCGCTGATCTGAACGAGAACTCATCTCAGCTCAACTGCGTCAGAATCTTCGCGCTCCGTTGGTATCAAGAAATGGACGTCGTATGCGCGGAGTAATTCTTTACGGAATGCGAGCGTTGATGTTTTCGATCGTGGGAGCGGTGTTGTTCTGCCTGTCCCCCACGTTGGCCGCGGTCGTGCTGGCCATCCTCATGCAAGTTGTCATTGACGGGTTGGGGTTGTCCGAGACTTGGACGTGGAAGCACTGGCTCGTGTTTGCGCCGTTGATTTATGTCAGTTGGCTGAATTTATTTTTGATCGCGAGCGCCCTCGAGACGCGGCTGTCACCGATTTTGTTCGGCTTTCGCAAACACCGCCGCATGACGACCTCCGCCCGAGTCCGTGACAATGTTCGTTTTCGTTTAATGATTATGCGCTACCTTCGCGAGCGGATCGTGTGGCATTTGCCGCTGACGCGGTCGTACATGTGTTTGGAGGGGCCGCGGCATCTGGTGCTATGGGCGACGGCGACGAGAACTCAGATTGGCCTACGCACCCTGCTGTTAGGCCGGCTGTATGACGCCGATCTCACCGAAATTGGGGACGGAACCATTCTCGGTGCCGGCAGCACGGTGACGGCGCACAGTATCACGGCGAATCTGGACGGCACGAAATCGTATGTCACCGCCCCCGTCGTGATCGGCCCGCGAGTGGTCATCGGCGGTGAAACTCGGATCGACCTGGGGGTGCGGATCGGAGCCGATGTGATCGTGGAACCGATGAGCTATGTCACACCGTTCACGACGATTGGCGCGGGTGAGGTTTGGGGTGGCAATCCGGCTCGATTCCTGCGGCGGCGGGAGTCCGGTGACGCGCGCGGCAGGGACTCCAGCGATCAGCCGTCGAATCGCGGCGACGTGCCGCGGCGCGACGTCGAACCGGCGGACCTCGGAACGCACGAGCAAATGTTGCGCGAGGTCGTGGCGCAGGCGTTGGATCGGCCGCTCGCAGAGATCACGCCGACGCTGTCCACGGCCGACTGTGCAGCTTGGGATTCGCTCGCTCAACTCAGCATCGCCGCCGGGTTGCATGACCGGTTTGGCATCACGCTCTCGGCCGCCGAAAGTTTTCGCTTGCGGTCGATGTGCGATCTGCGGCAGGTGGTGCAGTCCGGGCGAGCGGCCCCCCGCAACTCTTCGGATGCGGCGGCCACAGCCGGATCGGAACGGCGGGAAAACGCGATCGAACTGCCCGCCGACCCCGAGTTGCTGCCGTTGCTCGATCACGAAACGGTGACGCGTGGACTGGCCCTGCGCGACGCTTCCAGCACATCTGACGCGGACGCGCACGACCCGCTGCCGATCGTCATCGCCGCGACATTCACCGCTGAACCGGTGGCCTCGTCGCTCAAGCTGTGGAGTGCGGCGTTCGGCGTTGCGGTGCGCGTCGAGTTTGCGGGATACAACCAAGTGCCGCAGGAATTGCTCGGCTCGGACAGTTTGTTTCGTCAGAACACGACCGGGCTCAACGTCGTGTTGGCACGTCCGGAAGACTTGCCGGACAACCTGAGTGCGGACGGCGCGGGCGCGGCGGACATGTTGCTGGATGCCATCGAGCGATTCGCCCGCGACGCGAAGGCTACGCTCGTCGTGGCCACGCTGCCGCCGCTGGTCTCGCAGTTCACCACGGCCGACCGAGCCGCCGTCGAAACCTTGCGGGCGCGGTGGCGTCAGCGACTGTCCGAAATCGACGGCGTGGAAATCGTGGATTTCGCGGCCGTGGTCGAACAGATTGGCACCGCCGCCGCCAGCCGAGCCGACCTCGAAGTCGTCGCCCGCTCGCCGTACTCGCCGAAGGTTTTTCAGGAACTCGGCATCGCGCTCGCCCGGCTCGTGCGCCGCCGCCGGATACCTCCGGCCAAGGTGCTGGCTCTCGATGCCGATGGAATCCTGTGGGGCGGCGTACTGGCCGAGGACGGTCACGACGGAATCCAGGTTGGACCCGATCATGCGGGTCGAAGCTTCCAACTCTTCCAGCAGCAAATCCTGCAACTCAAACAACGCGGTGTGCTCCTCGTGCTCGTCAGCCGCAACGCCGAGGAAGACGTTTTCCGCGTTCTGGACGAACATCCCGGCATGTTGCTCCGTCGCGAAGATATCGCCGCCGCACGCATCAATTGGCGGCCGAAATCCGAAAACCTGCGCGAGCTGGCGGCCGAATTGGGACTCGGCCTCGACAGCTTCGTGTTCATCGATGACGACATGGCCAATCGTCTCGAAGTTGGCCAGCACGCGCCGCAGGTCACCGTCCTGCCACTCCCCGCCGATCCCGTCTTGTACTGCCAGACGTTGTCACAACTGTGGCGGTTTGACACCCCACGCGTCACCGACGAAGACCGGCTCCGCTCGGTCATGTTCCGGCAGGAACAACAGCGGCAACACGAGCGCCAATCAACCGCTGACCTGGATTCGTATCTTCACTCGCTGCAAATCCGCGTGCGCATGCGTGAGGCGGGCCCCGCCGATTTGCCGCGCGTGGCTCAACTGACACAAAAGACCAGCCAATTCCACCTCTCGCTTCGCCGCCGTGACCTCACCGAAATCCAGGCCTTGGGCGGGCACCACACGATCTATGTCGTCGAAGCGTCCGACAAGTTTGGCGATTACGGTGTGGTTGGCGTCGCCATCCTGATTGTGGACGAATCGCGACCCGACCAGGTGGAAGTCGACACGCTGCTGATGAGTTGCCGGGCGCTTGGCCGCGGGGTTGAAGAGGCCGTGCTGCACGGTCTGGTTCAGGCCACGACCGCGCGCGGCGGGCGCTGGCTGATCGCACCGTTCGTCGCCGGACCACGCAACCAACCCGTCCTGACGTGCCTGCGACGCAGCGGCTGGACCGAGCAACCCGGCGGCCGCTTCACGCTCGACGCGAGCCAACGCTTCCCATTGCCACCGTATGTGACCTGGATCGGCCCGAACGACGTTGCATTCGCCAGGCCGGATGATGAGAACTTCCCAGGCGTGCCGCCAAATCGCTTCGCGACGCTCGCCAAGTCGTGAGTGGCCAAGCTGCCGTCACTTTGGGGAGGCGGTGGTCGGCACGTTGCTGTCGATGCGAACTGCCGGGCCTTCGCGTGGTGTTCGCTCCGAGGCACCTTCGGCTTCCAGCACATTGAGCAGTGAGCGGGCTTCTTCGCGGACGTTGGCTTCGTCGTAGCGGTTGAGTCCAGCGCGGCGCAGCGTCAGTTCGGCGGCTTTGCGGATTTGTTCGGCGAGATTCTGCTCCGACAACATCTGGCGAATGCGGTTCAAGGCCACGCGGGCCAATTCGGACGAGGCGGAGCTGTCGGTGCGATAGGCGTTGACGACGTCCTGCATTTTCTCGACCGACCGGGCATAGTCGTGACGCTGCTCCGCCAACTGTCCCTCGAAGAAAGCCAGCATCTGCTCGTTGTCAATTTCTTTGCGGAATTTCTTCAACTGCACAGCCGCGATATCGGCGTTGTGCATTTCCAAGGGAATGGCCACTGCGGACTGAGCGAGAATCTGGCGGCGGCGCGGCTCAGTTTGCTGCTCGAAGGACTTCGCCAATTCCTGACAAGCCTCCTCGACGCGGCTCCCTTTGCCGAGCGACCAGCAGTGCCGCAACAGGATCGCCGTGTTCGCGGGGAAAGTTGTGCGGAGCGAATCGTATTGCTCCATCACCGCCGGCGACGGAGGCAACCGATTGAGCACGTTGGCGAATTCGACCGCCGCGGCTTCCGTGCGCTCCTTGCGTTTGTACAACGCCACCGCCGTCGAGATCGTCTCGGCCGGTTGCTTGGACAACAGCAGCACGCGGACGCGCTGCTGCAACAACTCCACGCGGTCTGGCTCTTCGCGCAGCAGCGCATCGACCAGCTTCAGAGCATCCGCCGGTTGCTCGAACCAGATCGCCATCTCCACCAGTTCACGCTGGCATTCGGGGATTTCGGCGGCGAGCGACAAGGCGGTCTTCAAACTGGTCTGGGCCTTTTCCAACTGCACGCGCGCGGCTCGCAGCTTGCCCTCGGATCGCTGCTTCACGTGCTTGGCCTGGAAGGCGAAGATGGAATACAGCGAGACCGCCGCCGAAGAGGGATTCTCGTCGTGCAATTGCAGCAGCGGTTCGATGGCCGACTCGTCGGCGTCAAACAACTTCAACCGCAGCGCATAGCCTTTGTACTTGGGATTCTTCGGCGCGGCGGCAATGGCTAAATCCGCCTCGGCTTTCGCGGCCGTGAGGCGTTCCAGTTGTTCCAGCGCGCAGGCTCGCAAGTAATGCCCTTCGACGGATTGATCGCCCGCGCCTTCCGACAGTTTGTCGAGGGCATTCTGCGGCCGTTCAAACTGCAAAGCCTTCCGCGCGGCCAGCGCCGCCGGAGTCAGTCGCTCGCCGCCACAGCCGGAGAGCAGCGTGAGTATTCCGCCGAGAATCAGAAGCGTCAGGAATCGCGGTATCGCCATTGTCTTTCACCGATCGTTGTCAGTCAGCGACGCACTGTGTTTCAGAACGTCAGCCGAAAATGGAATGGGTTGTCGCCGGATTGAACTTCGCGCGCCAGATGTGTCGCCTTGATCGCGCCGCTCAGTCCGTCGGGCACGTCGCCGGACTTCCCGGCGGCAATGATTCGTTGAACGCGAATGGTGACTCGGTGACGGCCGATTTTGGCTCCTGTGTGCTCGTCGTCCAATCTCAATCGGAACCGGCCGGACTCGTCAGAGGTGGCGGTGGAGGCTCGCCCCGTGGATTGGCCGGAACTGTTCATTGGCTCGAACAGCACTTCCGCCACGGCCGGCAGCCCGCAGAAGGTGACATCGCCGCGCACTTCCGCCACGGACTCGTCGTGCTGACCGCAGGCTGACAACGCCAGCAGCCAGCTCAGGAGACACGCGGTTCGCCAGGGAAGTCGAGGCATTCGTCAATCCGTAATGAGCATCAATACGCTTGCGATGCGACCGTCTCTTGGCCGCCAATCGTCGAGAGCGCTTCAAAGATTCCCTGGTTGATATTCTGATTCAGAAACCGCACGTTGCCGTCGGCAAAGACAAACTCGGCTCCGTTGGCGTGCGCGGATTGGAACGAGAACAACGGCCGCTCGCTCGTCGTCACTCCCAGCACGAGCGGACGGGGATTCATCGGGAAAGCGACCCCCGTCCCCGGCGGCGAGATCGGGCAATCGGGAAGTTGAATGTCGCGCGTCACCGCGAACGGATCGACCACCCACGTCGCGCCCGCCGGAGCAAAGTACACGACCGCCGCCATCGCCCACGGATATTCCACCGACAGCGTTGGATAAGTGGAGTTCGGGCCGCTGTAGGTCAACAGCCCCCCTGACTTTTCGCCGAGCATAAAGGTCTGCGAAGTGCCGTCGCGAATATCTTGCGGACGGCAAGTGCTGTTGTAGCCGAACGCTCCGCGAGTCCTGCCCGGAGCCTGCTGCCAGAAGTGCAACAACCCGCTCGGACAGGCCGCCTCCGGACCGGGAATCGCGCGAATGATGTCCGTTCCTTGACTGAATGAGTAATCGGTCGGAGCACCTTGCATCCACAGACTGGGACTCCCCAGCGACAGCGCCGGATGCGACGTGCTCGGACAGATCAGTGTGGAGATCACCGTCGCGTTGAGCGACCACATCGAATGATCGGCCATGTCGGTCATGCTCGACAGCCAGGTCTTGCGGAAGTCGAATTTCTTGTGCAACGGCGCTTGATCGAGATACGGCAGCAGCAAATGGAAACCCGACCAATGCGTGCGGTACTGCAACGCCGAACCGCCCGGCGGCGGTGGCGGATTGCCGTCCTCCTGCCGCACAAAGCTGGGTGGAAAACAGCGGTGACTCGCTTCGTAACTGGCCAACCCCAGGCCGATCTGCTTGAGATTGTTCTGACACTGAGCCATCCGCGCCCGCTCGCGCGCCTGCTGCACGGCCGGCAACAGCAGAGCCATCAAGACCGCCACGATCGCGATCACGACCAGCAATTCAATCAGCGTGAAGCCGCCTCGGCCGCGAGCCGCCGAGTTCAGATGTTTTTGGTCGAAACCCCACATGGTGCGGGATTCTAGGAGACGCCGCGACAACCCGGCGATGCCAATTTTTGGTAACGCAGGACGGCGAAGCCGCCTCCAAAACTAACCCGCAGCGTCAGCGAGGGAGAACACTCACCGAGGTCGTCGATTCAAAACGCTGGTGAGCGTTCGCCCTCGCTGACGCTGCGGGTTACTTTGGTAATAGGCGAGACGACCGCACGGCGATGCGATAACGTATGCCCCTCGAAAGGAAGCACCGCACGCGATGTTACGGATTCATCAGCTCGATTCTTCGGTCGTCAACAAGATCGCCGCCGGCGAGGTCATCGAACGCCCCGCCAATGTCGTTAAGGAGTTGCTCGAAAACAGCCTCGACGCACTCGCGACTCGCATTGAAATCGACATCGAAGCGGGAGGGGGCGAACTCATCCGCATCGTCGATGACGGCGAAGGGATTCATCCCGATGACTTGTTACTGGCCGTGACCGCTCACGCCACCAGCAAGATCGCCACGGCCGACGACCTCTTTCGAGTGCAGACGATGGGCTTCCGTGGCGAGGCGCTGGCGTCCATCGCCGAAGTCAGCCGGATGCGGCTGCGCAGCCGACCGCCCAGTTCGACGACCGGCTTCGAGATTCTTTCCGACTGCGGCCAGATCACGCCGCCGCAGCCGTGCGGTTGTCCTGTTGGAACGCAGATCGAAGTTCGGCAACTTTTCGCCAACACGCCGGTACGCCGCAAATTCTTGAAATCGACCGGCACCGAATTCGCGCACATCGCCGAGCACTTCTCACGCATTGCTCTCGCGCAGCCGCGGCTGCATCTCGTGCTGCGGCACAACGGCAAAGTCGTGTTCGAATTGCCCGGCACGCAGCAGTTGCTCGACCGTATCCGCCTGCTGTTGGGCAACGAACTGGCTGACAACTTGATCCCGGTCGAATCGGAATCGCAGGGCGTGCGGATGTGGGGCTATGTTGCGCATCCGTCGGTCAGCAAGAGCACTCGCAAGAGCCAGAACCTGTTCCTCAACGGCCGCTGGATTCAAGATCGCTCGCTGCAACACGCGCTGACCGAGGCGTATCGCGGACTGCTGATGATCGGCCGCCAACCGATCGCGTTTCTGTTTCTGGAAGTTCCCGCTGACATCGTGGACGTCAATGTTCATCCGACAAAGACCGAGGTTCGGTTCGCGGACGGCCAAGCTCTGTTCCGCCAATTGCTGTCGATGCTGCGCACCAAGTTCCTGAGTTTGAACTTTGAATCGCCCATGAATCTGCCGGCCGGTGGCGGTTTCTCTTCCGCCGGAGCGGCCCCCCGTCCGCGCGGCGTCGAGCTTCAGGCGTGGTCGCCGATGAATGCTCCCGGTTCAACAAGCTCTGCCCCGAACACATCACTGTGGAACAACACATCGCGCCCGCTGTCCGAGTTGCCGCGCGTCGGTGCGAGTGAGCCGCCGGCTGTGTCCGGTGAATCTGATATCTCAAATTTCAAATCTCAAACCACGGAACCCGCGACCGACCTCGCGTCATTCGCTGTGTCCGAACCACAGGTCGCGGAGTCCTCTTCAGCACCCGTGGAGACTCACGCGAGCCGCGTGAGCCACACGACCAGTCACGGCGAACTCCGCGCCATGCAGATCCGCGACACGTACATCGTCGTTGAGACGGACGAAGGGCTGACGCTCATCGACCAGCACGCGCTGCATGAGCGGATCATGTACGAGTACCTGCGTCCGCGCGTGCTCGACAATGCGGTCGAGTCGCAGCGGATGCTCGTGCCGGAACCGGTCGAGCTGACGCCGAAGGAAACCGCGCTGCTGCTGGAGTACGCCGACGTACTGAATCAACTCGGACTCGGCGTGCAGGAATTCGGCCGGCAGACAGTGTTGATCGACCGCTATCCGGTGATGCTCAAGAAGGCCAACCTGCCGCAGTTGGTCCGCGATCTGGCCGAGCAACTCGATCAGCCGGAGAAGCCGCCCGACCGCCGTGATCTGCTCGATTCGCTGCTGCACATGATGTCCTGCAAAGCCGCGATCAAAGCGGGGCAACGGCTCTCGCCGGAGGAAATCGACAGCCTGCTCGCCCAGCGGCACTTGATCGACGATGCCCACCACTGCCCGCACGGCCGGCCAACGGCACTCGTGTTGACGGAGAATGAACTCGAACGTCAGTTCGGACGGCTGGGCTGACGAGCCTGATCGATCCGAATAAACTCTTTCATCAACATCTGAGAGTCTTCTTCCCCAGCCCCTAACCCCCAGCCCCTTCCTATGATTTGCGTCAGTATCGGCCGCACGCGCCACAAGATGGTCACTCTGGAACATCAAGCTCTCGCCCAGAAGGGGGCCGAGTTGGTCGAGTACCGCTTGGACTATTTGTCTCACTTGCCCGATCTGGGACGGCTGCTGAAAGACCGGCCGACGCCGATCGTCATCACGATTCGACGGGCTGAAGACAAAGGCCGCTGGCGAGATTCCGAAGAGCAGCGGCAGACGTTGCTCCGGCAGGCGATCGTGCAGGGGGCTGAGTACGTCGATCTGGAGATGGACATCGCCTTGCAGATTCGCCGCTATGGCCAGACGAAGCGGATCATCAGCTTTCACAACTTCCGCGAGACGCCGCAGGACTTGGCCGACATCCACGCCAAGATGACCAAGCTCGACCCGGACATCATCAAGCTGACCACGATGGCGAATTCGCCCGGCGACATGGTGCGGATGCTGCAACTGGTCAAACACAGCAGCGTGCCGACCGCCGGCTTCTGCATGGGCGAGTTCGGCACGGCCAGCCGTATCCTCTGCGGCAAGTATGGCAGCCCGCTGACCTATGCGACGTTTAACAAGGATCGCGAATTGGCTCCGGGGCAGTTGTCGTTTGATGAGATGAAGCAGATCTACCGCTTCGACCAGATCAACGCCGACACGCAGGTCTTCGGAGTGCTCGGCGATCCGCTGGCTCACAGCTACAGCCCGCTGATTCACAACGCGGCGTTTCAGCATTTGGGAATGAACGCCGTCTACGTTCCGTTCCGAGTGCCGAAGGACAAACTGCAAGCGACGCTGCGGGATTTCGATTGGCTCGACGTGCAGGGTTACAGCGTCACCATTCCGCACAAGGAGGACGTGATCGGCAAAGCGGACCTCAGCGACGAGGCAGTGCAATCCATCGGCGCGGCCAACACGCTGTGGAAGGACGCCGGCGGTCAGTGGCACGCGACGAACACCGATTACCTCGCCGCGCTGCAAACGCTGGCGATCGGCTTGGACTCCGAGCCGGACAACCATTTCGTGCTGGCCGGAAAGCGAGTGATGATGCTCGGAGCCGGCGGCGTCGCGATGGCGATTGGAGCCGGCGTGGCCAAGAACGGTGGCATCCTGATGCTCGCCAGCCGCACGCACGCGCGAGCCAAAGAACTCGCGGAACGACTCGGCTGCCAGCATGTCCTGTGGGAAAACCGCGGAGCGCAGTACGCCGACGTGCTCATCAACTGCACGCCGGTCGGCATGCACCCGAATGTGGACGACTCCCCCTTCGCGGACAACTGGCTGCGCGAAGGGATGCTCGTCTTCGACACGATCTACAATCCCGAAAACACGCTGTTGCTCAAACAAGCCAAGCAGCGCGAGGCCCACACGATCTCCGGCCTGGAAATGTTCATCCGCCAAGCCGCCGCGCAGTTTGAACTCTTCACCGGCCAGCCCGCGCCCATCGAACACATGCGTGAAACCTTGCGGCAAGAACTCTCTCCCGTCCGATTGAAAACGTAGCACAGGCGTCTCGCCTGCTCGTTCCCACGCTCTGCGTCCCGTGCGTGCTCGCGACGCAGAGCGTCAAGACGCGCGTTCCCACGCAGAGCGTGGGAACGAGATTGAATTTGGACATTGGAACTTCCCCACAATGGTCATCACGTTGATCGGATACCGCGGTACCGGTAAGAGCACGCTGGCGGCTCCGTTGGCGCAGCGGCTGGGCTGGGAGTGGCTCGACGCCGACGTTGAACTCGAACGCCGCGCGGGCCGGTCGATTCAACAGATCTTCGCGACCGATGGCGAACCAGAATTCCGGCGGCTTGAGAGAGAGTTGCTCGCGGAATTGCTGCGACGCGATCGCCTGGTGTTAGCGGCCGGAGGGGGAGCGATCGGAAACGAGGCGACTCGCGCCGATCTAAAAGCCGCCGGCCCGGTGATCTGGTTGCAAGCATCGGCCGACACGATCGAACGCCGGCTGGCGACCGATCCCACCACAGGTCAGCGACGCCCGAACCTCACCAGCAACGGTGGTCGAGCCGAAATCGAACGCTTGCTCACACTGCGTGAGCCGTTGTATCGCGAGTGCGCGACGATCATGCTCGATTCTGAGAACGCCTCGACGGATCAACTTGTGGAAGAGGCCCTGCGGCAACTTGAAGCGTGTCTGGAGCGACCATCGGGCGTTTGCTGAGTGTGATCAATCGTTGGGGTTGAAATGGACAATCGAGCGAACGGATTATGTTGTGCGTTTTTCGGCCCGAAGGGTCGAGACTCGATAGCCCAGGGCGCAGCCCTGGGTGACGAGCGAGTGTGCGAAGGCAAGCCCCAACGGGGCGAAACTCGCGCGACATCTCGGAGGAGTCGCGCCCCGTTGGGGCTGACCATTGTTCGTCGTTTCGTGACCCAGGGCTGCGCCCTGGGCTATCGAGTGTTGCCCTGTTGGGGCAAAGCCCCCGCTGCCACCGGGGGGCTGACGCCGCCCCGCTCGCCAGATTTCTATCGGGATGGAGGCGCGACGTGATTCCCTACGATCTGCCTCCGGCGTTCATGGTCGTCTTCATGTTTCTGTACGGCGCGGTGCTCGGCAGTTTTCTGACTGTCTGCGTGCATCGCTTTCCGCCGCATGAAAGCGTCTTCGCCGCGTGGAAGTCGCTCACGAAACCTGTCTGGTCGTATTGCGACTGCTGCAAAACGCGATTGCCCGCGAAAGACAACGTGCCGATCATCGGTTGGTTGTGGTTGCACGGCCGCTGCCGCTTCTGCAAACGAGGCATTCCCGGCAAGTACCCGCTGATCGAATTGGCGAACGGCTTGCTGTTCGTGCTGGTCTATTGGATGGAAGTGCCGCAAGGCCGTTTTTCGCCGATCACCGACAGTTGCCTGACCTGTTCGCTCGGCCCGTCGAATGCCGACAGCGTTTTGGGTCTGTCGTGGACCGCGCTGGTGAATTGGCGAGTCGTCTATCATCTCGTATTGATCGAGGCGCTCCTGGTCGCCTCGCTGATCGACTGGGATGAGATGATCATTCCCGATTCGGTGACGCTGCCGCCGATGACGCTGGCGGTGATCGGTGCCGGAGTGTTCGGCAAGTTCTGGCTGGTGCCAGTGTGGATTCAAGACCCCAGCTTGTTGCGTTCCGCGATCGCCTACTTCACCGGTCACTGGAGACCGATTGGATCGGCGACACTGGTCCCAGTGTGGATCACAGAGCATCCGCACTGGCACGCGCTAGCGGTCAGCGTGGCGGGCCTGCTGATTGGCGGCGGCGCGATCTGGAGCATTCGCCTGATCGGCCACGCGGCCTTGCGGCGTGAAGCGATGGGCTTCGGCGATGTCGTGTTGATGGCGATGGTCGGGGCGTTCCTCGGTTGGCAACCGACGATCGTGGCCATCTTTCTGGGAGCGAGTCTGTCGATCCCGTTGATTCTCTGCACGCGGCTCGCCGCCTGGAACCGCGAGATTCCGTTCGGACCGTTTCTGAGCATCGGCACGCTGGTCACGCTGCTCGGTTGGAAATGGATTTGGCCGCGTGTCGAAATGTATTTCTCGCTGGGAGTAATGCTGCCGGGAGTGGTCCTGTTCTTTGCTGTCGGCCTGTTCGTGCTGCTGCTGCTGATTCGAATCATTAAAGGCTGGTTCGGCTTCATGCCTGCCGACGATGGCCTCTACGAAGAATGGACTTCAGCCGATCAACTGACACACTTCTCTGGCGAGACGGTCGATCGGCAACAAGGCTCATGGCGACGCGACTCGTGGCCGGGCGAGTCCTCCGGCCGAGGTCAATCTCAATGGGAGCGGTGGCGGCGGCCGCGATAAGTGGGACAGGTTTTCAACCTGCCCGTGATTCGATTCACTGTTGGCCAGAAGACCGATTTGGCCGGGCAGGTTGAAAACCTGCCCCACGAGGAGACTCACATGAATCAAACCGTTCTGCATTCCGTCAGCTACGCCGGAGTCTGGCCAGGACAGGCTCGGTTGAGCCTGGATGACTTTCTGACTCGCGCCTGGAAGCTGGGATACGAAGGCGTGATGCTCATGGCCAAGCGACCGCATTTGTCGGTGCTCGACTTTGAAAACGTCGCGACCGAACGCTTGCGGTGGCGAATTGACGAACTTGGCCTGAAGGTCGCGTGTCTCGCCGGGTACACCGACTTCACGATCGGCAGCGACCGTCCGGACATTCCGACGCGCGAGATGCAGGTGCTCTACGTCACGCAGTTGGCGAGACTGGCCGCGACGTTGGGCTGCAAGCTGGTCCGTGTCTTCACCGGTTACAGCCGAGCCAATGTCGGTTACGACCAAGCCTGGAATTGGTGTGTCGAGTCGTTGAAGGAATCTGCTCGCCGAGCCGCCGATTTCGGCGTGACGATCGCTCTGCAAAATCATCACGACACCGCTGCTCACTTCGAGAGCTTCGCCGATCTGCTCGACGACGTGGACGAACCGAATTGCCAGGCGGCGTTCGACGCTTGGTCTCCGGCTCTGCATGGCTCCGATCTGGTCGCGGCGGTGAAGCGGCTCGGTTCGCGAATCGTCCACACGACGGTTGCCGACTACGTGCGCCGGCCGCAATTCAGTTACGTGCCGAACCTTGTCAACTACGTCTCGGAACCGGACGCGATCCGCGCGGTCCCGATGGGCGAAGGCTTCATCGACTACCGTTCGTTCTTCGCCGCGCTGCGCGACGTCGGCTATCAAGGGGCGGTCGCTTATGAAATGTGTTCTCCGCTGCGAGGCGGAGGCAGCGAAGAGAATCTCGACCGTTACGCCAAGCGATTCCTCGAATGGATGAGCCTCGCGTAGGTCGCATTCGGATTACGCAGGGCTGCGCGGTCGCGGGGCAATCAAAGCAGCAGAATTGTCGCTGGTTCCGTGGTGATGGAAGCCGATCCGCGGTATTTCGCTCGTGCCGAAAGGACGGCATTCCGTGGAACAGCATTCGCTAATTGCCCGATGACTTTTCAACCGCGCACCCGGTGCGCGTATTGCCCATCACGCCACCGAGTTTATCTCGGTGGTTCCCGCGCTTCTGTACGACGTCAGTTGCCTGGCAATTTTGCCCGTAGTGCAGAAGCGCGGGAACCACCGACACAAGGTCGGTGGCGTTCTAGTCGCACGTTGGGGGCGCGAAGAAGGACGTGTTGGAGACAGCACGCAGGTTAAGCATGTCGATCCGAGTCGCGTTGAATCACAAGACCGAATACCGCTACGACCGCTTGGTCACGTTGCAGCCGCACGTCGTCCGCTTGCGACCGGCTCCGCATTGTCGCACGCCGATCGTGAGCTATTCGCTGCGGGTCGAACCGAGCGAGCACTTTCTGAATTGGCAGCAAGACCCGTACAGCAACTATCTCGCGCGGTTGGTGTTTCAGCAGGAGGCGCGGTCGCTGAAGGTGGAAGTCGATCTGGTCGTCGAGATGACTGCGATCAATCCGTTCGACTTCTTTATCGAACCGACGGCCGAGAAATTCCCGTTCGTGTACGACGCGACGCTGACTCGCGAGTTGGTGCCGTATCTCGCAACGCTACCAGCCGGGCCTAAGCTCACGGAGTTGGTGCAATCCCTGCGGAAAGCAGGGTGCCAGACCAACGACTTTCTCGTCGGGATCAATCAACGGTTGCAGAAGGAGATTCGATATCTCATCCGCCTGGAACCGGGCGTGCAGACTCCCGAAGAAACGCTGACGCTGGGTTGCGGATCGTGTCGCGATTCGGCGTGGCTGATGGTGCAGGTGCTGCGGCAACTGGGACTCGCGGCGAGGTTTGTCTCTGGCTACTTGATTCAATTGGTCTCCGACGTGCCTGCGCTGGATGGGCCGTCGGGACCGACGGCCGATTTCTGTGATCTGCATGCTTGGGCCGAGGTCTACCTACCGGGTGCCGGTTGGATTGGACTCGATCCAACCTCCGGGCTGATGGCCAGCGAAGGGCACATCCCGCTGGCCTGTGCGGCCGATCCGACATCGGCCGCAGCCGTGACCGGCTCGTTTGCATTTACGCCGGACGCCTCGAAGAGCAACGGCGAGAAGGTTCACGAAGAGTTCGCGTTCGAGATGTCGGTCACGCGCATCGTCGAACACACACGCGTGACGAAGCCGTACACAGAGGAGCAATGGGAGACGATCAACGCCTTGGGGCGACGCATCGACGAGGAACTCGAAACGCTCGACGTGCGACTGACGATGGGTGGCGAACCGACATTCGTGTCGATCGACGAACGGGACGCTCCCGAATGGAACATGACCGCGCTCGGACCCACCAAACGCAAGCAAGCGGGCGAGCTGTTGCAGCGGTTGCGAAAGAAATTCGCGCCGGGTGCGTTGCTGTTTCACGGACAAGGCAAATGGTATCCCGGCGAGCAACTGCCGCGTTGGGCGTTCGGCTGCTACTGGCGGCCCGATGGCGAGCCACTGTGGGAAGACCAATCGCTCTTCGCCGACATGAACCGCGATTACGGATTTTCGTCCGACTCCGCTCGCGCGTTCATCACGCGACTGGCCGAACGGCTCGGAGTCGATTCCGAGTGCTGCCTGCCAGGTTACGAAGACGCTTGGTATCACCTCTGGCGCGAGCGGCAATTGCCAGTCAATGTCGATCCGCTGCAGAACAAGCTCGAAGATCCGCAAGAGCGACTACGGCTGTCGAAGATTTTTGAGCAAGGCTTGAAGCATGTTGTCGGTTACACGCTACCGCTGCGACGCGGTGAGGCCGGCTGGGAGAGTGGCCAATGGTTTCTGCGGCGCGAGCATCTGTTTTTGATCCCTGGCGATTCGTCGATGGGTTATCGGCTGCCGCTCGACTCGCTGCCGTGGGAGGCTCCGGAAGATCGGAGCCAGATCGTCGAACGCAGCACGCTCGCGCCGCGAGAGCCGTTACCGATCAGGGGTCAGGCACTTCGGAATTCGGAATTGACCGGACAAAGCGTGATTCGGGTGCAGAGTCTGCTTCGGCCAATTCCGAATTCCGAAGTGCCTGACTCCGTGCGACCCGCACTCGTCCGCACCGCACTCTGTGTCGAAACGCGAGAGGGACGGCTACATGTCTTCATGCCGCCGGCCGAGGCGTTGGAGGACTACCTCGAACTGGTCACGGCCATCGAAGCGACGGCGGCGGAACTCAAGATGCCGGTGTTGCTCGAAGGGTATAAGCCGCCGTCGGATCATCGACTGAAACATTTTCAGATCACTCCCGATCCCGGCGTGATCGAAGTCAATACGCAGCCGTCGCACAACTGGCAAGAACTCGTGGACCTGACGAACACGGTTTACGAGGAAGCTCGGCTGACGCGGTTGAGCACGGAAAAATTCATGCTCGATGGCCGACACTGCGGCACGGGAGGCGGCAATCACATCGTCATCGGCGGGCCGACTCCTGCGGATAGTCCGGTCCTGCGGCGACCGGATTTGCTCCGCAGCTTGATTGCCTGCTGGCACAATCATCCGTCGTTGTCGTATTTATTTTCGTCCATGTTCGTCGGGCCGACCAGTCAGGCTCCGCGCATTGACGAGGCTCGCAATGACAGCCTCTACGAAATGGAGATCGCGTTCCAGCAGATACCCGATGACGGCGGTACTCCGCCGTGGTTGGTCGATCGCGTCTTCCGGCATCTGCTGACGGACGTGACCGGCAACACGCATCGGGCCGAGTTCTGCATCGACAAGCTCTACACGCCGGACAGCGACGACGGCCGGCGCGGTCTCGTTGAATTGCGCGCATTCGAGATGCCGCCGCACGCGCGGATGAGTCTTGTTCAACAACTGCTGCTGCGAGCGTTGATCGCTCGCTTCTGGGAGACGCCGTACAAGCACAAGCTGGCTCGCTGGGGAACCGAGCTGCACGACCGGTTTCTGCTGCCGCATTTCATCGAACAAGATTTGTCCGACTTGCTGCACGAGCTGGATGACGCCGGCTATCCGTTCGATCGAGCGTGGTTCGACGCGCACATCGAGTTTCGTTGTCCGTTGCTCGGCAGCGTGAATCATCACGGCGTGGAGTTGATCCTGCGGCAGGCGATCGAACCGTGGCATGTGCTCGGCGAGGAATCCGGTCCCGGCGGCACGGCGCGGTATGTCGATTCGTCGCTGGAGCGGATCGAGATCAAAGTCCGCGGGCTGACGGACGCTCGGCACATCGTCACCTGCAACGGTCAGCGCGTGCCGCTCCGTTCGACGGGAACGGTCGGTGAGTTCGTGGCTGGCGTGCGTTATCGAGCGTGGCAACCGCCGTCCTGTCTGCATCCGACGATTCCGGTTCACACGCCGTTGATCTTCGATGTGTACGACTCGTGGAACGGCCGCTCGATCGGTGGTTGCCAATATCATGTCTCGCATCCTGGGGGCCGAGGTTATGAGACGTTCCCGATCAACGGGGCCGAAGCCGAAACGCGGCGGCACTCGCGGTTCTTCCCGTTCGGCCACACTCCGAACGCTTGGAAAGCCCCGCCGCTGGAGATTCATCCGGAGTTTCCGTTGACGCTCGACCTGCGCAAACCACCCATCCCGCAAGTTGCCGCACCGTCGCTGGCCGACTCGGTCTTCGCCGCAACATCGCCTGTTCCGTCTCCGCCAAAATCTCCTAGACTGGCTTTCGGCCGAACGCCGTAAGCCGATCGCCGAATGCCGTGATACCGTTTTTGAAATCCGGAAAAAGGGTATTACGGCATTCGGCGATCGGCCGACGGCATTCGGCCGGACAAGAAGGATGAGCGTCCTGTCGGAGAGCACTCTTGGTGACGACGGCGAGTTGGGATCCATCGGCAATTCAAAGTTCGCGTCGTGCTCCGACGGCGAGCTGGTTGGGATATGTCCCGGCGCTCGGTGCGACGGACGAGGTCTTCGATCCGCACGGCGATGTGCATTCGCACTGGCAAGGCTTTCTCGACTCGCTCGATCAGCTCGGTCTCACCGAACTGACGCGGCGTTGGGAAGAGGCTCAGCATCTGATCCGCGAGAACGGCGTTACCTACAACGTCTACGGCGACCCGCGCGGCATGGAGCGGCCGTGGCAGCTCGATCCGATTCCGCTGTTGATTTCGTCAGAGGATGCGAAGTCACTCGAAGTGGGGCTGATCCAACGTGCTCGATTGCTGGAAGCGTTGGGGCAAGATCTCTATGGCCCGCAGCGATGTCTGTCCGAAGGGTACTTGCCGCCGGAAGTGGTCTTCCCGAATCCGGCGTTCTTACGGCCGTGTCATGGGATTCGTTGGCCTCTGAATCGGCGACTGCATTTGTATGCGGCGAATATCGGACGCTCAGCGGACGGCGCGTTCTGTGTGCTCGGCGATCGCACGCAGTCTCCATCGGGTGCCGGTTACGCGCTCGAGAATCGGCTGGTGCTCTCGCGCGTGTTGCCGGATGCGTTCCGCGACTGTCGCGTGCAGCGGCTGGCGTTGTTCTTTCGCACGCTGCAAGACACGTTGCGAACGATCGCGCCGCACAATCGAGACAATCCACGCATCGTGTTGCTCACGCCCGGCCCGTACAACGAGACGTACTTCGAGCACGCTTATCTCGCGAGGTATCTCGGCTACACGCTCGTGGAAGGTGGCGACCTGACGGTGCGGGACAATCGGGTGTACTTGAAGGTGCTCGGCGCGTTGCAGCCAGTGGATGTGATTCTGCGGCGTCTCGACGATGACTTTTGTGATCCGCTCGAACTGCGGCCCGATTCGTTTCTCGGAGTGCCAGGACTCGTGCAAGCGGTTCATGCGGGGAACGTCGCGGTCGCGAATGCGCTCGGCACCGGATTGCTCGAAACGCCCGCGCTGCTCGCGTTCTTGCCGGGTCTGTGCCGGTTCTTGCTCGGTGAAGACTTGAAGTTGTCGTCGGTGCCGACGTGGTGGTGCGGCGAGCCGCGCTCGCTCGATCATGTGCTCTCGCATTTGCGTGACATGGTCATCAAGCCGGCGCTGGCCAGCATTCGCATGGAGCCGATCTTCGGCGACGAACTGACTCGTGAGCAGCGTGAAGAACTTGCGGCGAAGATTCGAGCGAGGCCGCAAGACTACGTCGGCGAGCATCGGTTGCGGCTTTCGACAGCACCGGTTCTGGTGGAGGATCAACTTCAACCCCGGCACTTGGTGCTGCGGACGTACCTCGCCGCGCACGAGGATTCGTTTGCGATGATGCCGGGCGGTTTGACTCGTGTGAGCGCTTCGGCCGACACGATGGTCGTCTCGATGCAGCGCGGCGGCGGCAGCAAGGACACCTGGGTGTTGTCCGACGGGCCGGTGCATCAGTTGACGTTGCTCGGCCCCGGCGGTTCGCCGCTGGAGATCACTCGCGGTGGCAGCGATCTCCCCAGCCGCGTGGCCGACAACTTGTATTGGCTCGGTCGCTACGTCGAACGGGCCGAGGGACTGACTCGGCTGCTGCGCGGCGTGCTCGTGCGGCTGACTGAAACGACGGGCCTCGCGGAAGCTCTGGAAATGCCGACGCTGCTGCGAGCGGTCACGTTCATGAGCGACTGCTTCCCCGGCTTCGTGGGTGATGGAGCTGAGTTGCATCTCCCCGCGCCCGAGGATGAATTGTCGGCAGTGATCCACGAGACCCAACGAGCCGGTAGCTTGGCCTCGACGGTCAACATGCTGTGGCAGCTTGCGGCGACGGTACGCGATCGCATCTCGAACGACATGTGGCGCGTGCTTGGTGATCTGTCCTCGTTGCGCGGCGACCAGCGGTTCGCTCAGACTAGCCCGACGCGCGAGCGAGGGGTTGCGACGGTGAATGCCGACCACTCGCTCGCGCGTCGTGCTGGTGACGGAGATGGCCCGATTCATCGCACGCTCAGCGACGAACTGGATTTGCTCGACCGAGTGGTCATCACGCTGGCCGCGTTCGGCGGACTGGCGGTCGAGAGCATGACCCGCAGCGCCGGCTGGCGGTTCCTCGACATGGGCCGCAAGTTGGAGCGGGCGTGGCACACCATCAAATTGCTCCGCAGCACGCTGAGCACGGTCAGTAATCCCGAAGGCCCGCTGCTGGAAGCGGTGCTGCAAGTCGCCGACAGTTCGATGACCTATCGCCGCCGCTATCAAGGGAGCGTTCAGACCGCCGCCGTCTTGGACTTGCTGCTGGCCGACGAAACGAACCCGCGCTCACTGGTCTTTCAATTTGCGGCGCTTGCCGATGACGTTGACTTCCTGCCGCGCGACACGAGCGTGCAGACTCGCCGTAGTCCCGAGCAGAGGCTGATGCTCTCGTCGCTCACGGAGCTGCGGCTAGCCGATGCCGAACGACTCGCTCAGCCTGACGAGTCCGGTCAACGACCGCTCTTGCAAGAGTTACTCGACCGCCTGAGCGCCAACCTGCCGGCGTTGTCCGACGCGCTGACGCAGGCGTATCTCAGTCATTTGCAAACCTCGCGACATTTGGGAACGAATCAAGGATGACGGCTACGTTCACACCATCATGCTCTACCAAATCACTCACACCACGACTTACGAGTATTCCGCGTCGGTGACGTTGTGCCAGAACCTGGCTCATCTGACGCCGCGCGAGACTGCCGAGCAACACTGTCGGCAGACGATGCTGGTGATTCAGCCGCAACCGGCGATTTTGTCGTCTCGTGCGGATTACTTCGGAAATCAACTCACGTTCTTCTCCGTGCAAGAACCGCATCGCACCTTGAGCATCACCGCCAGTCACGAAGTCGAAGTCTCTCCGCGAGAGGCGGTTGATCCCGCAAAGACCCCCGCATGGGAAGCCGTTCGCGATCGGCTGCGAACCAGCCGCGACGCCACGAACCTGGAGGCGTATCAATTCGCGTTCCCGTCACGGCACGTCCCGTTCAGCGGTGAGCTGGCCGATTACGCGCGAGTCTCATTCGCTCCGGGCCGGCCGCTGTTTGAGGCGGTGCTGGAACTCACCGAACGAATTCATCGCGAGTTTGAATACGATCCGAAATCGACCACGATCTCGACGCCGATCAGTGAAGTGTTCAAACAGCGGCGCGGCGTCTGCCAAGATTTTTCACACTTGCAGATCGCTTGCCTGCGATCGCTGGGTTTGGCCGCTCGATATGTCAGCGGATATCTGCGCACGATGCCGCAACCTGGCAAGCCGCGACTCATCGGAGCCGACGCGACGCACGCCTGGGTCTCAGTCTTTTGCCCGGACGCCGGTTGGTTGGACGTCGATCCCACCAACAATGTACAGCCGTCCGACAAACATCTGGTGCTCGGCTGGGGCCGCGACTTCGAGGACGTCAGCCCGCTGAAGGGCGTGATTCTGGGAGGCGAACAACACTCGGTGCTCGTGTCGGTGGATGTCGTGGAGGCATAACAATTCATCGTTCTGCCCCCATCGTTCTGCCAAGATGCGATTGGCAGAACGATGGGGGCAGAACGATGAATCACAGCCTAGTCATGTCGCTCGACAGGCCGCCGGCGGCGGGGATGTAGCACTTCTGGACGTAGTCCATGACCATGCGATCCGCGCTGAAGCGCCAGCCGAGTCCACGGATCGCGCGCTTCACACGTCCGATCCAGCCGCGCGGGAGGCCGTCTTTGTCCCGGTCGTAGAACAGCGGGATCACTTCGCGCTGCAGGACTTCGTAGAACGACTCGGCATCTTGGCCGTCGTGGCGGCCGGTGTCGGAGTGCGTTTCTCCCTGACCGATCGCGAAACCGTTACGGCCGTCGTAGGCTTCGGCCCACCAGCCGTCGAGCACCGAGCAATTCAGCACGCCGTTGAGCACCACCTTCTCGCCGCTGGTGCCGGACGCTTCGAGCGGCTTGCGCGGATTGTTCAGCCACACATCGACCCCCTGCACGAGGTGCCGGCCGACGTTGATGTCATAGTCCTCAATGAAGACCACTTTGCCGAAGAACTCCGGCAGGCGCGAGATTCTGAAGATCTCTTGCAGGATGCGTTTGCCCGGTTGGTCGTGCGGATGCGCTTTGCCGGCGAAGACAAACTGGATCGGAAACTGCGGGTCATTCACGAGCGTTGCCAACAGGTCGAGGTCGCGCAACATTAAGTCGGCCCGCTTGTATGTCGCGAAGCGGCGCGCGAAGCCGATGGTCAGCGCGTCGGTGCTGAGCACTCGGCGAAGTTGCGAGACGATTTCGGGAGCCTCGCCGCGGTGTTCGGCCTCCGACGAAACGCGGCGGCGGACGAAGTCGAACAGACTTTGCTTGCAGGCGAGGTGCGTTTCCCAAAGCTGGCTGTCGGCGATGTCGTCCACTTTCTCCCACGCTTCGGGGGTGCCCGCTCGCTGCTGCCATTCAGTGCCGAGGCAATGGTTGTAGAGGTCGCGCATCTGCGGCGCGAGCCATGTCGGCGTGTGAACTCCGTTGGTGATGTGGCCGATCGGGATCTCTTCTTCGCCGCGACCGGGCCACAGGCAGGTCCACATGCTGCGCGAGACTTCGCCGTGTAGTGACGAGACGGCGTTCGCTCGGCGAGACATCTTCAATGCGAGGACCGTCATGCAGAATGCTTCGCCGCTGTTGTGGCGATCGACTCGGCCGAATGACATGAGTTGTTCGTGATCCATGCCCATCTGCTCGCGCAACGGGCCGAGATGTTCTTCGATGAGACCCGACTCGAAGCGGTCGTGACCGGCCGGCACCGGCGTGTGCGTCGTGAAGCAGATTTGCCGAGCGACTCGGCGTTGAGATTCCCAGAGGTCGATTCCTTCATCGTGCATCTTCTGACGCATCAGTTCGAGCGCGGCGAACGCGCTGTGTCCTTCGTTGAGGTGCAGCACACTCGGCGCGATGCCGAGTTGCTTGAGCGCCTTCACGCCGCCGACACCCAGCAACAACTCTTGGCGAATGCGGACGCGCGTGTCGCCGCCGTACAGCCGAGCGGTCAGTTGCCGATCCTCCGGTGCGTTGCCGGGGATGTCCGAATCGAGCAGATACAACGTGATGCGACCCGCCGCCAACTGCCACACGCGAGCGGAAATCATCCCGGTACGTGTCGGCAGTTCCACTACGATCGGAGCACCGTTCGCCGTCGCCAATCGCAGAGGCAAGCGGCTGTGATTCACATAGAGATAATCCTCGCGCTGCCAGCCTTGCGCGTCGATCCACTGCCGGAAGTAGCCTTGGTTGTAGAACAGTCCGATGCCGACCAGCGGGATGTCCAAGTCCGACGCGCTTTTGATGTGGTCGCCGGAGAGCACGCCCAAGCCGCCGGAATAAATCGGCAGCGACTCGTGGATTCCGAACTCGGCCGAGAAGTACGCGACCGGCTTCGCTCGCAGGATGCCGACGTGCCGGTCGCCCCAACTGGTCTTCGGATTGAGGTAGTCCTGCAAGCGGCGATACGCGAGGTCGATGCGGCTTTGCAGCGAGAGTTGCCGCACGCGGTCTTCGAGCCGGTCTAGGTTTTCGACGGTGAACTCGGACAGCAGCGTGATTGGATTGTGCCCGGAATCGTGCCAGCGGACGGGATCGAGGTCGCGGAAGATTTCCGTCGTGTCGGCGTCCCAGCACCAACGCAGATTGCTCGCGAGCGCCCACAATCGCTTCTGCACCGGCGCGATGAATTGGTCGAGCGATCGGCAATCGCTGATGAGATTCGCCAGTTGCTTGCCGGTCGCGGCGAGCAGTTCGCTCTCCTCGCGCGTGAAGCTGCGAGCCTCGGCCGATTGCACGACGAGCACCCCTTGCAGCAGCCCCCGCTCGACAATCGGCACGCCGAGGTACGAGTGATATTCGTCTTCGCCTGCCTCGGCAAAGTACTTGAAGCGCGGATGCCGCATCGCGTCCTCGACCGCGATCGGCCGCAGTTGCTCGGCGACCATGCCGGCAAGTCCCTCGTGCAAAGCCATGCGGACTCGGCCGATGCAATCGCCTCGCAAGCCGACCGTCGCGGCCAGCACCAAATGCGAGCGGTTCTGCTCCAGCAAATAGACCGAACAGACATCGGTCTTCAGTCGCTGCTGAATGGCAAACACCAGTTTTGCGAGCGTCTCTTCCGGGTTGCGTGAACCGGCGAGCGTCTCGCGCAGTTCCTCCGGGCTGAACGGGACAATGTCCGAAGTCGGATGACTGGCGAGGGTGTTCGTCATAGCGGTGCGTTCCTGATGCCGTAGGTCAGGCTTTCCAGCCTGACCCGAATGGTTCATAGGGACTCAGACTGATGTTTGCGCGTGAGCGGCAAGGCGCTAGCCGCCGGTGGACCGGAAATACCGGCGGCTAGCGCCTTGCCGCTCACAGACGCGGCGCAACCAGCCATGAAAGGCAACTGTCGTGCCGGGCGCATCCGGCCGGTCACCACCGGAAAACCCTGCGAAATCCGATGCTTTGCGAGCCGTTGCCCAGAAACAACCTGCGACAGAATTCGACGCAGAGTGCCTCATTCGCTGGCAAGCGAGATCGGACTTTGCCGTAGCAACCGTGGTTGTCCCGCGATTTTCGGGTGATTCACGAAGGCCAAGGCTCAGCGGGATCGGCGATTCCGTTTCGGTATGCCGGTTGCTTTCTTCGCGAATCGCGGACAAGGTGCGCTCATGCGATTGGACAATTACCAAACCGATGGTTTCTACGACGAGATGTTCGATGAGTCGGGCACGCCGCGCTCGCGAGCCGATGTGCTGGCCAGCCGGCTCAGCGCGTTATCGGACGGCGAACTCGTGCGACGGCAGAAGGCGGCGGACCTGACGCTGCTCAACATGGGTATCACCTTCGCCGTTTACGGACACGAGGCGGGGACCGAAAAGGTCTGGCCGTTCGACATCGTGCCGCGCATCGTGGACGGGGACGAGTTCGAGATCATCCAACGCGGGTTGCGGCAACGCATCTTCGCGCTCAACGTATTCATCGACGACGTCTACAACGAGCAACGGATTCTCAAAGATGGCATCGTGCCGTCCGAGTTGGTCTTTTCGGCCTCGTGCTATCTGAAGCAATGCGTCGGCCTGAAGCCGCCCGGTGGTGTCTGGTGCCATGTGGTCGGCACCGATTTGGTGCGCGATGGCGACGGCAAGTTCTATGTGCTCGAAGACAACCTGCGTTGCCCGTCAGGCGTGTCATACGTCATCGAGAACCGCGAGGTGATGAAGCGGACGTTTCCGCAAATCTTCGGCGGACTCCGCATCCAGCCGGTCGAGGACTATCCGGAGCGGTTGCTTGAGACTTTGCAACACGTCGCTCCGCCGAACACGCAAAGCCCAAATGTCGTCGTGCTCACGCCGGGCATCTACAACTCGGCGTACTTTGAGCACAGCTTCCTCGCACAACAGATGGGTGTGGAGCTGGTCGAAGGCTCGGACCTCGTCGTCTCCGACGGCTACATCTGCATGAGAACGACGCGCGGCTTGCAGCGCGTCGATGTGATCTACCGCCGCATCGACGACACATTCCTCGATCCGAATTGTTTTCGTCCTGATTCCGCGCTCGGCGTCCCCGGTCTGATGGACGTGTACCGCAAAGGGCGAGTCACACTGGCGAACGCTCCCGGCACCGGCGTCGCCGACGACAAGGCAATCTATGCCTACGTGCCGAGGATCATCAAGTACTACCTCGGCGAAGACCCAATCCTCAACAACGTGCCGACGCGCATCTGCTCGGAGCCGGAAGACCTGCAATACGTGCTACACAACTTGTCAAAGCTAGTCATCAAACCAACGAACGAATCGGGCGGCTACGGCATCGTGATCGGCCCGCGAGCGACCTCGGAAGAACTCGCGAAGTGCGCCGACCAAATCCGAGCCAACCCGCGCAACTACATCGCTCAACCGATGCTCGCGTTGTCGCGCGTGCCGACGATCGTGGACGATCACCTCGAAGGCCGGCACGTCGATCTGCGACCGTACATGCTCTATGGCAAAGACATCTTCGTACTCCCCGGCGGCCTGACGCGCGTCGCGTTACGGAAAGGCTCGTTGATCGTGAACTCGTCGCAAGGCGGCGGCAGCAAAGATACGTGGGTGCTGGCATGACGCAAGCGCTGTGCTCATGTAACCCGAAGCGTCAGCGAGGGAGAATGCTTCACAACGGGTCGCCGTGGTGGCAGCCGGGTGAGCGTTCGCCCTCGCTGACGCTTCGGGTTAGTCGCGATGAAGGATTCGTGTAATGCTGAGCCGCGTGGCTGATTCCGTGTTCTGGTTGAGCCGCTATGTCGAGCGGGCGGAGAACGTCGCGCGGTTTCTCGACGTCAATATGCACATGACGCTGGACCTTGGCGACAGCATCAGCCAGCAGTGGGAACCGCTCGTCGCCACGACCGGCGATTACAAAGCGTTTACCGAACGGCACGGCCAAGCGACTCGCGACAGCGTCTGGCAGTTTCTCACGTTCGACCGCAAGAACCCCAACTCGATCTTGTCGTGTTTGTACTCGGCTCGTGAGAACGCCCGCACGATTCGCGGCAGCCTGCCATCCGAGGTTTGGGAAGAACTCAACAAGTTTTATCTCTTCGTCCGCGGTGCCGATGTTCCCAACGCTTTGGAGAACACGACTCATTTCTTGGGCGAGGTCAAACGCTACAGCCAATTGCTGGTCGGCATCATGGATTCGCTGATGTCCCGCAACGAGGCGTGGCACTTCGGCCGCATGGGCCGCAACCTCGAACGAGCCGACAAGACGTCACGCATTCTCGATGTGAAGTATTTCATTCTGCTGCCGACGACCAGCGAAGTCGGGACGCCGCTGGACGTGATCCAGTGGGCCGCGTTGTTGAAGTCCGCCAGCGCGCTGGAGATGTATCGCCGAGTGCAAGGCCGCATCACACCGGATCACGTCGTCGGCTTTCTGATGCTCGACCGCGATTTCCCGCGTTCGATCCGTTACTGCCTGAGCCGCGCCGAAGAATCGCTGCGAGCCATCACCGGTTCGGCCGAAGGAACGTTCCAACTCCGTGCCGAAAAACTGCTTGGCCGGCTGCGTTCGGAGTTCGAGTTCACTCAAGCCTCCGACATCATTCATTCCGGCCTGCACGAATTCATCGACCGGGTCCAGCTCAGCATCAACGAAGTGGACGCCGCGATCTTCAACAGCTTCTTCGCCACGCAACCGGTCGCCAACGTCAGCGAACAGTCGCAATCGCAATCCTCATCGACTGCCGAGTGATTCGTGGGACAGGTTTTCAACCTGCCCGGCCAAGATTGACGGGCAAGTTGAAAGCCTGCCCCACGGCTAATTCGCTTCGCCTTCACTCCAGGCCCGTGCCTCTCCGTTCTCCTCGACTTCCACGCGAATCATCTGCGGATGACAGCAGACCGGGCAGTCCTCGATGAACTCTTGCGATTCGCCGGCCGAGCGGTCGATCGGGATGACGATCTCTTCGCCGCAGTTGTCGCAGACATACGACGCCTCGACCGAAACCTCGCGACGCTTTCGACGGCGCTTCTTCACGACTTCTCCCTCTTGCCCCAAAACGCCAGCAGCACGATCAACGAGAACAGCGGCAACACGCCGATGATCGCGAACAGCAGCGGTCGAGTCGCCGGGTTCGCTTTGAAGGCGTTGCCGACCGCTGGATGTATGAAGAACTGGACCAGCCACGACGAGAAACTCAGCACGCCGCTCACTCGACCTTGATGCTCGGCGGACAGTTCCTGATTCAGCGAGTAATAAACCGGGAACACACCGAGCGCTCCGACCCCGATCACCAGCCAGCTTCCCAAATACAACCAACTGGGAGCCATGAACGCCGTCGGCACCAGCCACGCCACCAACAACGCACAACCCGCGAACACCGCCAACCGCGCGCGATGCACGTTCCAACCTTGTTGGGCCAATCGCCCCACCAGCCAACCTGCACCGAGACTGCCCACACACGTCGCCGCGTAATACGCCGACGAAAAATACTGCACGAATTCATGTTCGTAATGATGCTGCTTCTCCAGCGTGCTGGGCAGCCAGACGCGAATGAACTGCCACGTCGTGTTGACCGAGATCGTGATCACGAACAACACCAGCCAACGCCGCGACAACAAGATCGTCCACAACGACGTGCGAGTTTCCAGCACTCGCTCCTCACCCGCACCGGAAGCGGTTTCATCAGTCGCAATCACCGGACGCTGCAAGTCGGAGTCGCGCACCGTCAGCCACCAAGCCACGACCCACGGCAGGCTGAGCAGACCGGTGAGCATGTACGACAACCGCCACTGGGCCGGATCAAACCGATGCACGCCCGCGATCAACAGCGGAGTCAGGATCGCTCCGACCGACGCGCCGCTTTGCAGCAGGCTATTGCCCCACGTCCGCTGAGCCGGTTTGAAGAGACGTTGTGTTGTCCGCAGCGCACACGGCCAATGCCCCGCCTCGAACAGACCCAGCAGATAACGGCTGACGACCAAGCCCCACAAGCTGTCCACCCAAGCGACGGCCGCTCCGGCCAACGCCCACGCCAGCATCACCGCTGGATACAGCCAACGCACATTGACCTTGTCCGCCAGAAACCCAAACAGCAACCCGCCGCACGCGAAGCCGAGACCGAAGAATCCCTCGACAACTCCGTAGCCGCCATCATCCGTGTTGAACGCCTCTTGGATTTGTACCGCCGTCTGCGAGAACGGCATCCGGCAGGCGTAATTGATGAGCGTCGCCGACAGCAGAATTCCGCAAAGCCCCAGCAATCGTGTTCGTGACAGGTCCGATTCCTGGTGCATGTCGCTGCCTTGTCGGTGTTGATCGTGAAGCCTTAGTCTCTCAAGTAGACCGGTCACTCCGTGACCGGAAGATTCGAGTCACGGAGTGACTCGTCTACGTTGAGTGCGACAGACTAAGACCGCTCCATCGATCTGACAAACGGTGCCGCATGACGGAAGTGTTCGACGCGATCGTACTGGGAGTCGGCGGCTTCGGCAGCGGAGCGGTGTATCATCTTGCGCGGCGCGGTTTGCGAGTGCTCGGCCTCGACCGCTTTGGCCCCGTTCATGACCAAGGCAGCTCGCACGGCGAAACGCGGATCATCCGCAAGGCGTACTTCGAGCACCCTGATTACGTTCCGCTGCTGCTGCGAGCTTACGATTTGTGGTCCGATCTCGAAGCCGAATCACAACAGCAATTGTTCTGGAAGTGCGGCCTGATGCTCGCCGGCCTGCCCGACAGCGAAGCGATCTCCGGGGCGCGACTCTCCGCGAGTCAGCATGGACTGACCATCGAAAATCTGTCGGCTGCCGCAGCGACGCAGCGCTGGCCCGGCTTTCGAGTCCCGGAGGCGTTCGACGCCGTCTTTGAACCGGACGCCGGATTCTTGAAAGTCGAAGACTGCGTGCGCACGCATCTCGATCGCGCGACCGCTCGCGGTGCGACGTTGCTGTTCGATGAACCGGTCGTCTCCTGGTCCAGTACCGGCCGCGAAGTTCGGGTGCGCACGTCGACTCGTGAGTTCGTCGCGGCGTCACTCGTCATCACTTCCGGTGCATGGGCCGCATCCGTGCTCGCTGATCTCAAGCTGCCGTTGCAGGTACTCCGCAAACCGATCTATTGGTTCGAGACAACGTCGCCGGCGTACAACCTCGAAGCGTCGATGCCCACGTTCTATTTCGAGATGCCGCCTGACCTCGTAGCTCGGACGCCTACGTCCGAGCGCCCGGACGTAGGCGTCCGGGCTACGGTTCCGGCCGCCTCGACGTTCTACGGCTTCCCCTCGCTCGACGGACACGTTCTCAAAGTCGCTCAGCATTCCGGCGGCGACATCGTTGCCGATCCGTTGCTCGTCGATCGCCAACTGAATGACGCCGACGTTCAGCCCATCGCAACCTTTCTGCAAACTTGTCTGCCTGAAGTTCGCACTCAACCCGCACGGCATTCGACCTGCCTCTACACCATCACCCCCGACCGGCATTTCGTCGTCGATCGGCATCCTGAGTTTCCCAACGTCGTGATCGGTTGCGGTTTCTCCGGCCACGGATTCAAGTTCACGTCAGTGCTCGGCAGCGTCTTCGCCGACTTGGCCACGACAGGCCGCACCGAGTTACCAATTGACTTCCTCAGCCTTGCCCGCTTGTCCGGCCGAAAGCCGTTGGCTGAAAGCTGATGGCTGTGATCTCACACTTTTGGATTTGGGATGACGGCCATCAGCTTTCAGCCAACAGCCATCAGCCGGGCAAGACATCACCACAAACTTTGGAGACATCACCATGCTTCGCTGCGGTTTGATTTGGTCGATCTTGCTCGTTCTCGCGACGACGGCGGTTGCTCAGGACTCCGGTTGGAAGGCCGGCTTTGCACGAGTCGTCATCACTCCCGAACAGCCGATGTGGATGAGCGGCTACGGCGGGCGGACGCATGCCTCCGAGGGAAAGGTCCACGACTTGTATGCTCGCGCGGCTGCGTTGCAGGACGCGAGCGGCAAGCGGGTCGTCATGGTGTCGCTGGATCTGGTCGGCGTGCCGAAAGTCATGTCCGAGCGAGTCTCTGCCGCCGCGAAAGCCAAGCACAAGTTGGAGCGAGCGGACCTCATGTTCTGTTGCTCGCACACGCACTGCGGGCCGGCGCTCGATCAATCGCTGACCCACATGCTCGACATGAAGGACGAGGACTGGCAGCAAGTCATGGCCAATCAGAAGTGGCTCGACGCCCGCGTGACCGAGGCGATCGACACCGCGATGGCCGACCTCAAGCCGGCTCGATTGGCGACAGGTATCGGCAACTGCGGCTTCGCCTCCAACCGCCGAGCACCGATCGGCACCGGCCCAATCGACCACGAAGTCCCGGTCCTGCGCGTGCTGTCCGCCGATGGGACTCAAGTGCGTGGTGTGATCTTCGGCTACGCCTGCCATAACACGGTGCTCGGCTTCTATCAGTGGTGCGGCGACTACGCCGGGTTCGCGCAATTGTATTTGGAGGAGCGGCATCCCGGCGCAACCGCGCTCTTTTTCAGCGGCTGCGGAGCCGATCAAAATCCACTCCCGCGCCGCAAGGTGGAACTCGCCGAGCAATACGGCCGGATGCTCGCGCTCTCCGTCGATAAAGTTCTGGCGACCGAGATGTCTCCCGTCAGCGGCGCGGTGACGACTCGCTTCCGCGAGATTCCCCTGGAGTTCAACACAATCCCGTCGCGCGACGAACTGCTGAAGACCGCCGAGTCCGCCGATCGTTATCAGCGCACGCGAGCGAAGCTGTTCCTCAAAGACATCGACGCCGGCAAGCCGCTCACGCCGACGTACCCGTATCCGGTGCAGGTCTGGAGACTCGGCAACGTGAATTGGGTCGCGCTCGGCGGCGAGGTCGTCGTCGATTACTCACTACGGCTGAAGCAGGAACTCGGTGCCGGCAAGACATGGGTCACTGGCTACGCCAACGACGTGATGGCCTACATTCCCTCCGAACGAGTCCTCACTGAGGGGGGCTACGAAGGGGACACGTCCATGATCGTCTACATGCAGCCGTCAAAGTGGAAAGCGGGCCTCGAAGACCAGATCGTGAAGACAGTGCAAGAACTGGCGAAGCCGTGACGTGAGACTGTCCCCGCAATATCCTGCGGCCATGCCGATCGAATTCTTCGCCAAAGTGAGCGTCTTCTGTTTCCTCGCCAGCTATGTGGTGGCGTTGGTGTTGGATGCCGCGCGGTTGCTGAAACGCTGGCCGGTGGCACGCTGGATCGGGTTGGTCTTTGGTCTCGCCGGCTTTGCGGCTCAGACGGGCTATCTGCTGATCCGTGGCCGGCAAGAAAACCTCCCGCCGCTGCTCAGTTCCCCGCACGATTGGCTGCTGGTGCTCGCCTGGATTGTCGTGCTGTTGTACCTGTTCCTGACGACCGTGGACCGCGAGTTGGCGGTCGGGTTGTTTCTGCTGCCAGTCGTGTTGCTGTTTGTGGGCGCGTCATACCTCGTCAGCAAGCAGCCCAATCCTTTGATCGCCGGAAATCGCGGACTGGTGATGTTGCACGCTTCGCTGCTGGCGGTTGGGATCACGGGAGTCGTTGTCGGAGTCATGTTGAGCGTGATGTACGTCGTGCAGCACCGGCGTTTGAAACGGCATCACGCTTCGCAACCAGGAGTCCTGTTGCCGAGTTTATCCCGGCTGGCCCGTTGGAACTGGTGGGCGGTGGTGGTCAGCGTGCCGGTGTTGACGCTGGGCCTCGGCAGCGGCGTCGCGTTGGGTCTGACGTCGCAAGAGGCTGGAGCCGTCCTGTCATTCACCGATCCGGTCGTCATTGGCCACGGAGTTGTCTGGATGGCGATGATGTCGCTGTTTGTCTGGTTGCTGACGACACGCCGCTCAACTGGGAGGCAAGTCGCGGCGCTGACGTTGTGGGCCGGCGGATTCCTGCTGGCGATTTTGATTGGCTTGCAGGTGTTGTCGCTGACCACGTTTCATAGCGGAGCGAAGACATCAGCCGTACCGCGACCGTTAGGGAGCGGCTTGCATCAATTCACATTCGGGCCGCTCCCTGACGGTCGCGGTACGGCTTTGCGTGGCACGACCGCTGGAGGTCCAACATGAACCTCCAGGTCGTCTACTGCAATCATCAATCAGCGAACCTGTCGATTCGCGAGCGGCTCGCGTTCGCGGGAGACCAACTCGAAGCGGCGTATCGCGAACTTGCCGGCCGTTTCCGTTCGGCCGAGTTCGTGGTCCTCTCGACGTGCAATCGGGTCGAAGTCTATTCGGCGCAGGAATCGCCCGATGCCGCGCCGACGCGCAAGCAGATCGCGGAGTTCGTGTCGGACTTTCATCGCGTCCCGCTGGAAGAGTTTTCCGACGAACTCTTGGCCGAGACCGGACCGGACGCGGTGCGGCATTTGTTCCGCGTCGCGTCGAGCCTCGACAGCATGGTGCTCGGCGAACCGCAGATCGTGAATCAAGTCAAAGAGGCCTACCGCATCGCTCAAGAGCACAACGCCTGCGGCCCGCTGACACACGCGATGTTTCAAGGAGCGATCCGCGTTTCGGCGCGCGTGCGATCCGACACACGGTTGGCCGAGGGCCGCGTCTCGATCGCCAGCGTCGCGGTCAGCGATTTCGGCCGCGGCATCTTCGACCGCTTCGACGACAAGCGGGTGCTGATTCTCGGAGCCGGCGAGATGGCCGAGGAAACGCTGCGGTATCTCTGTGAAGAAGGGGTGCGACAAGTCACCGTCGTGAATCGCAGCCTCGAAAATGCGGAGAAGCTCGCCGCACAATTCGCGTCGGTCGGAGCGCGGCCGCGCTCGTGGGATGCTCTCGACGAAGAACTTGCTCGCGCGGACATGATCGTCAGCACGACGGGCGCGTCCGAACCGGTCGTCGATGTGAATCGCTTCCGCGAAGCGCGTCGCCGTTCGGGTGAGAAGCCGGTGTTCATTCTCGACCTGGGTGCTCCGCGCGACTTTGCTCCGGCCATTGCCGACTTGGATGACAACGTTTTCCTCTACGACATCGACGCGCTCGAAGAAACTTGCGACCAGAACCGCAAGGCACGCCACCGCGAGATCGAGAAGGCGCAACTGATCGTTGACGAAGAGGCTGAACGATTCATGCAGGACGTCTATCACATGGCGACCGGCCCGATCGTCAAACGCCTCCGTGAGCAATGGCACGATGTCAGCCGCGACGAACTCGAACGGTTGCGCTCGAAGCTGGCGCATCTTTCGCCCGCTGATCTGGAAACCGTTGAGCGAAGCATGGAACGCATCGTCAACAAACTGTTGCACCCGCCGCTCGAAGCGTTACGACACGAGGCGAAATCGGGAACGCCGCACGGTTTGATCGACGCGCTCAAGCGGCTGTTTCACTTGCGGGATTGAGCCAAACGGGGTCGGGAGTCTTTTTCAGGCCGCCCTGACGCGAGAACGCGAATCGCAACAGGGACAGGCGGCCTGAAAAAGACTCCCGACCCCTTCGCGTTGGTCACTTCCACGCGAACGCGAGCATCGCGTCGGTTTCGAGTTCCAACGGCCGGCGATCAAACCCGCCGCAGATTTCCCAGCGGGAAAAGCCCGCGATGCGGAGCAGCAATTCCATTTCGGTTTTGTAAATCCAGCGGATGCTCGTCGAGAACGGCCGCGTCGACAGCAACCGACCATCGGCATCGAGTTCCTCGATTTCGTTCGCGGAGTGAAAAATCTGCGTCACACGGTCCATCGAGCGCAAGTCATACATTCGCAAGCGATTCCCGGTGGTGGGATGCGTGATCTCTCCTTCCAACACTCGCTGGTTGTTCGCGGCGAGGAATTGTGAGCCAGGAAAGAACGTGTCGATTACGAGCAAGCCGCCGAGCAGCAAGTGCTCACGGCACAGTCGCAAAGATTGAATTTGATCATCCGCCGTGAGATTGTGAACGAAGGAATTGCACGGGCTGATGATCAGCGCGAACTGACGCTCCAGACAAAAGTTGGTGAAGCTGGCTTGATGCACTCGCGGCTGCAATCCCAACGCTTCGGCCTTTTGACGTAGCCTTGCCAACATCTCGGCGGACAGGTCCACCCCTTCGATATCGATCCCCTCTTGCAGCAACGGCAAAAGGATTCGCCCGGTGCCGCAGGGAAGGTCCAGCACAGGTCCGCCAGCTTCACCGGCTAACTGGCGATAAAAAGCCAGGTCGTAGTCCGCCAACTGGCCCATGAGGATGTCGTAGAATTCGCCATCATCAAAGGGAGTTGGCTCGGTCGCGGAATTGGATTCCATCATCATCTCTCAATCGTCGCCACAGAATCACGCAGAGGTTTTCGGATTGGGCTGGCGATCCGATTCCACGCGGCGAAAGGGCACCCAAAATCCAATGAATGTGCCGGCAGCGATCATCAGCAGCTTCACAGTCGCTTTGTCTTGGAGATGCATCAAAAAGTAGCTCAGGCTCTCATCCTTGGCAAAGGGAGCGTGTTTCCATTCGGTGAAAAGGGTCAGTGCGAGAGCCATGACTCCGCAAACAACGGACGGCCAGCGCCAGCGACAGGCAACGCAACCCGCTCCCAGACCCAGCAGTCCGCCCGGCAACGCGATGCCGTAGAAGCCCTGTTGAGCAATCCAAAAGAAAGCGAAGTAACCAACCACTCCGCCAAGCACCGCACCACCGAGAACCAACGCGGCTTGTTTCATCGCAGAACCTCTCGCAACTCGTCGCATCCAGACAAGAGTTGCTGGATCACTGACGAGGCGACAGGCTACTTCTCGATCAGTCACTTGGCCAGACTCACTGTGGCACCAGGAGACGGCCCAAGCGTGCCAAACGCAGGTGCAAGTTGGCAACGTGACAGTCCCAGAACATACAATCTCCCCGTGAGCTTCTGGCGGCCAATTTAGGCCGCCAGTTTTTTTGTGACGCGGCGGGCCTCACGCGACCAGACGCCATCTCCTCGGCCCCACTTCAGAGAATGCCATCCAGTCATGTTTGAGCAAGCCTTCAAGAATATCGACGACGTGCTTTGGAAAGAGGCGGGGTGTTCCAGCGAGTTGGACTACACCGAGCAGACCTCTTGGCTGCTGTTCCTGAAGTACCTCGACGGGCTGGAACAGGACAAGGCGGACGAAGCCGCGTTGGAGGGGAAGAAGTACGTCTTCATTCTCGACAAGCCGTACCGCTGGGAAAGCTGGGCGGCTCCGAAGGGGGCTGACGGGCTGATCGACCACAACAAGGCGATGAGCCAAGCTCGAAATCAGCACTCACTTCGACAGCAAGCGACAGGCATTCCTTGCCTTCGTGCTGGCTCAGTATGTGAAAGTCGGAGTCCATGAACTGGACCAGGAAAAACTCTCACCACTGCTCAAACTCAAATACAACAACGCCCTTGCCGACGCGATGGCCGACCTCGGCCAGCCCGATCAAATTCGAACCGTGTTCGTCGGCTTCCAGAAGTACCTCTACCAGCAGACGGTGTCCTAGCGCCGCCACCAGCTCGACGGTTGGCGAATCGTTCGCAGCACACGGTCGGGCCAGCGGCGCTGAATCTTACGAGCAGCGACCGACTCATCCGGATTCCCATTGGAATGCTGCGCGTCGTCAGAAAACCAGAAGCCCGGCTTTTTTGAAAAGCCGGGCCACTTCACCTGCGATCAATTCTTACGATCCGTATCAGTCGCCCATCAAACCCTTGGCGAGACGATTGAGAGCTTCGTTCTCGATCTGTCGGACCCGCTCACGGGTCAGTCCCAGCGACTCACCAATTTCTTTGAGTGTCTTCGGCTCGGAATCGTCGAGGCCGAATCGCATCCGCAGAATCGTGGCTTCGCGGGGGTCCATCGTCTCCAGCATTTTGTAGACGTGGGTGAGATTGTCGGTCTCGACCATCTCCGCTTCGGGACTTTTTTGCCGTTGATCGGCGACCATCTCGCCCAGTGACCAACCGCCATCACCTTGTTCGGTCTGCGGTGTCGAGTTGTAGAGCTGAATCGCCTTCTTGACGATCCGCAGCTTCTTTGCCGGCACTTCGAGCAACTTCGCGACCTCTTCCGAGGTGGGTGGCCGACCGAGTTCATCCGACAATTGAGCCGTCGCGCGTCGCCACTTCGAGAGCAGCTCGACCATGTACGCCGGCACGCGGATCGTCTTGGCCGAGTTCACCAACGCACGTTTGATCGACTGCTTGATCCAATAGCTGCCGTAGGTGCTGAACCGCGTATTCATGTTCGGGTCGAAGCCCTCGACCGCTCGGAGCAGTCCCAGGTTTCCTTCCTCGATGAGGTCTTGCAGCGGCAGGCCCTTGTTGGTGTAGGCCCGCGCGATGTTCACCACCAATCGCAGGTTCGCCCGCACCATCCGGTCACGAGCGGCGGTGTCACCTTCGTGGATGGCGTTCGACAAATCCTTTTCTTCTTGAGCCGTGAGCAACGCGGTTTCGTTGATCTCACGGAGATACGTTTCCAAGGGGTTCTGAACACGGGACGCGAGACGGCGTCGAGGAGTCGCGGTAGTAGGCATGAAAGTCCTGCATGTCTTCTGGTTAGAGTGACGGGAAGTGGCAGGGCCGGGCATCAGATTCGAGCCACCAACGCGGCAAGGCGGACCACGATCATTCGGCGTCTTGCCGAAGCGGGCCATCGCACATCGCTTCCATGCGTGAATCTAAAAGAGGTATCGTCGAGCCTGCGCAGACTTCTCAAAGAGAACGGCTTCGGTAGACCGGATCAGTCGCAACGATGTGGCAAACCGAGCAGTCGTAACGGAGGCACCGAATGCTCCGCCACGCCCTCCAGGTTTGACTCGCCACCGGGACACGTCGCGACCGGACCAATCCGTGCGACCCAAGAAGTTGGCCTCAACGCGGCGACCAGCCTATTCCGTCTGCGGAAACTGGCATCATCCGAACTTCCGCATGGTCACCGCGAAAACCGCATACGTCCGAGCCAGAAAGGTCCACAACCACGGCTCCGAAAACCGCACGCTCGCCAATTGCCCGGCGAAACGGACCTCCGTCCGCAGCAACCGTTGCAACGCCGCCGGATTCGTTCCGGTGAAAAAGTTCCGAGCCGCGATCTCCCGCCGCAGAAGTTCCGGCAATTCAGCGTCACTCACCGACAGCAGCGCCGGACAAGAATCCGAAGACACCACCTCGGTCACCAACACTGCCGCACCGCCAGAGGCCGCCAATTCCAACATCAGACGCAGATGTTGTGTCCGCAATGCTGACACGATTTCCCAGGATCGCGGATGTGACTCGTCAATGGTCCGCGTGACGCCATCAATCAACTGCGTCAGCAATCCGACCGACGCCACCACATCGCAACTTCCCTTCCAGCCGAAGTCAGGTGTTTGCGCCAACGTCCCCAAGCAACGCTCAATCGCGGCTTCGCGAGCTTGCGCGTTCTCCATCTCCGTCAACTCGGTGAACACACCGCTGACATCCACTGGAGCCACGATTCGAATGCGATTGTCCCCAGCCAAGCCCTGCCGAATCAGCCCGCGCTGCAACGCTTCGGCGTCCAGATCCACAAGCACAATCTCTCGAAACGCGGTCAACAACGCGGCCAAATCGAGATCGTTGAGGTTGCCCGCCCCCAGCAAACACAACCGCTCGGCCGGTGCCGTACCAGTCCCCAGCAATGTCTGTGTCACACGCTCGCGATGCGCGGAGTACAGCGACCAGGTGTCATCGGTCACCACATTCCGGCGGCACTGTTCGGCAATGAGATCCATGACTCACCACATCGACTCCAGCACTTCCGGCGGAGCCTCCGCGTACTTGAGCGGTTCCATCGAATAAGATGCCCGGCCCTGCGAGAGGCCACGTACCTGCGTCGAATAGCCGAACATTTTCGCCAGCGCGACTTCTGCTTCAATGACCCACAGCCGGCCGCGGTTCTCCGACCGCACAATCGCCGCGCGGCGCGCATTCAAGTCGGCTTGCACGTTGCCGATGAACTCCTCCGGCGTGACCACTTCCAGCTTCATCACCGGTTCCAGCAGTACGCAACCTGCTTTCTCCAATCCCTCGGCAACCGCTTTGGCTGCGGCGGCCGTCAACGCGACATCGTTCGATTCACCCTCTTTGTAGTCGACTCCAGTGATTGTGAACCGCACCCGCATCAACGGGTTGCCGTACATGCCACCGGCATTAGCTCCTTCTTCAATGGATTGTTCGAGGAGCGAAACCAAGGCGGTTGGCAACACACCGGGCTTTAGGTCGTTCTCGACGCTGACGGCGGCTTCACCGTCGAACGGTTCGACGCGCAAACGAACCTTTGCCGAATGCGTCGCCGCACCGACTAGCCGTGAGAATTCTCCCTCGACATTGACCGCTTTGCGCACCGTCTCGCGATAACTGACGCGCGGCTTGTGAACGCGGGCCTTCACACCGAATTCGCGCTGCATGCGGTCCATGATGACTTCGAGATGTAGCTCGCCCATGCCGCTGACCAGCGTCTCGCCGGTCTCTTCATTGATTCGCACCTTGAACGTCGGGTCTTGTTTCGCAAGCCGTCGCAGCGTCTCTTCCAGTTTCTTTCGCTCCGCACTGCTGTCTGGCTCGATCGCCATCGAGATCACCGTTTCCGGGAACGTGATCTTCTCCAACAGGATTGGATTCTGAGTCGCGCACAACGTGTCTCCCGTCGCGATTTCCTTCGGCCCAATCGCGCCAACGATGTCGCCGGCATACGCTTCATCCGCTTCGATCTTCTCCCGCGAGTCCGCCTGCACGCGCCAAATCTGGCTGACCAATTCTTTGGCGTTCGTGCGCGGGTTCAGCACTTTCGAGCCGCTCTTCAGCGTCCCGGAATAAATCCGCAAGAAGCACAAGTCCCCGTGCTTGTCCGCCTGGATCTTGAAGACCAGCCCGCAGAACGGCTCGTCGACCGACGTCTTGCGTTTCTCGATCTTGGTCTGCTGCGAGCCTTTCTTGATCGCCATCGGCATCCCTTCGATGGCCGGCCGATCGAGAGGGCATGGCAAGTAGGCGATGACGGCATCCATCAACGCTTGCACGCCGATGTACCGCAGGGACGTGCCACACAACGTCGGGAAGAACTGCCGCTCAATGGTCCCTTTGCGGACCAGACGTTGGATTGTTTCCGCCGGCAGGTCTTGCGTATCGAGGTATTGCTCCAACGCCTGCTCGTCCATCTCGGCGATCGCTTCGAGCAACTTGTGCCGCCAAAGCTGGGCTTCATCGACCAGTTCAGCCGGAATGTCGCGTTCCTCAAACTTCGAGCCCAGCGATTCCGCGTCCCAATACAGCGCCTTCATCGTGACCAGGTCGATGATCCCTTTGAAACAGTTCTCATCCGGCAGCGAGCCGGCACCGATTGGGATTTGCAAAGCCAGTGGTGTCGCATGCAATCTGGTCTGGATGTCGTCCAAAACCTTTTCGAAGTTGGTCCCAATGCGATCCATCTTATTAATAAAGCAGATGCGCGGGACGCCGTACCGGTCGGCCTGCCGCCACACCGTTTCGCTTTGAGCTTCGACACCATCCACGCCGCTGAAGATTACCACGCCCCCGTCGAGCACTCGCAGGCTGCGTTCGACTTCGGCCGTGAAGTCCACATGCCCCGGCGTGTCGATGATGTTGATCGTCGCGTCTTTCCACCGGCAGGTGATCGCCGCTGAATAGATCGTGATCCCGCGCCTCGCCTCATCGGGATCGAAGTCCGTGATGGTCGTCCCGTCATCGACGTTTCCCATCCGATGCGACGCGCCGGCGTAATACAGAATTCGCTCGGTCGTCGTCGTCTTCCCGGCGTCGATGTGCGCGATGATGCCGATGTTGCGAATGGCTTTGATGTCGTATGACATGATCGGCTCCGATCCGAAAACCCAGGCACCAAAGAAAAACAGCGCGTGGCTGCCGGACCCCGGCTTCCACGCGCTGTTGTGTTTCTCAAGAAACTACCACGCGAAGTGAGCGAACGCCTTGTTCGCATCCGCCATGCGGTGGACGTTTTCGCGTGTCGTCATCGCCGTGCCTTCACGCTTGAATGCGGCGATGAACTCTTCCGCCAGGCGGCTGTCCATCGCGCGGCCCTTCTTGCCGCGAGCTGCCGCCAGAATCCAGCGGATCGCCAGAGTCTGCCGGCGCTTCGGGTTGACCGAAGTCGGCACCTGATAGTTCGCACCGCCGACACGGCGAGAGCGGACTTCGATCGCCGGCTTGACGTTATCAACCGCCGCCGTGAAGACGTTGATTGGCTCTTCTTCCGGCAACTTCTTCTTGATGATGTCCATTGAAGAATAGAAAACGCCCAAGGCGGCGCTCTTCTTGCCGTCGTGCATCAAGCAGTTGATGAACTTGGATGCCAACACCGATCCGAACCGCGGATCGGGCTTGAGTTGTTTGTTGCTTGCCGTGAAATGCTTGGCCATTGAAAGGGTCTCGTTGAGTTCAAATCTGAAAGTTCAATTTGCAAATACTATTTCGGCCGCTTGGCACCGTAACGGCTACGGGCTTGTTTGCGGTTGGTCACGCCCAGCGTATCCAGCACGCCGCGGATGACCTTGTAACGAATACCGGGAAGGTCGCGGACGCGGCCACCACGGACGAGCACGATCGAGTGCTCTTGCAGGTTGTGGCCTTCACCGGGGATGTAAGCGGTGATTTCCTTGCCATTCGAGAGGCGGACACGAGCCACCTTTCGCAGCGCCGAGTTCGGCTTCTTCGGCGTGACGGTCTTGACCAGCAAGCACACGCCGCGTCTCTGCGGGCAACCTTCGAGCACAGGTGTCTTCGATCGCGTCTTCTGCGGCGTTCGGGGCTTACGAACCAACTGATTGATGGTCGGCATTCAATAACTCGCTTCCAGTGACGGAACCTTCGGATTTCAAAACGTAGGTTTCAATTCTCAATGATGACTTCAACAGACGATGCCAGACTTACGGTTGTGCCACGGGAACCGCGTTCGCGTCGCCGCCAGCACCTTCTTTGAGCAGCTCCAAACGAGCCGCCAGAATGCGGTCGTGCTCGGCTTTCAATTCTTGCTGCGCTTCCGGTCGCACTCTCACTTCCGAAGATTGGTGGGTATGGAACCCAGTGCCCGCGGGAATGAGGTGGCCCAGAATAACGTTCTCCTTCAAACCGACCAAGTGATCGATCTTCCCGGCGATGGCTGCTTCCGTCAAAACCTTGGTGGTTTCCTGGAAACTCGCCGCCGAGATAAAGCTCTCGCTCTGCACGGCTGCCTTGGTGATCCCCAGCAACTGCACCGCCGCCGTCGCCGGTCTCGGCTTCTGACTGGCGGCCGGTTTGCCACTGTCCGCCTCGACGGACGCGTTGGTTTCGTCGAAGTCCTTCCGCAGCACGATATCGCCCGGTTGGAATTCCGTGTCGCCCGGCGTGGTGATCTTCACCGAATTTGCCAGATCGGTATTCAGCTTTCGGAACTCAAACTTGTCGAGAACGATCCCCGGCAGCAAATCGGTGTCGCCCACATCCGTGACGCGGACTTTGCGGAGCATCTGCGAGACGACGATTTCGATGTGCTTGTCGTCCACGTCCACGCGCTGCGAGCGGTACACGTTTTGGACTTCGTGCAGCAGGTATTGCTGCACCGCTTCGACACCGCTGACTCGGAGAATGTCGTGCGGAACCAGCGGACCGCGAACGAGTGCGTCGCCTGCTCGGACAGCGTCCTTGGCATGCACCATCAACGGCTTGCCGTGTGGGATAATGTGTTCGACCTCAGTGCCATCCGAGCCGCGCACGATGATCACACGCTTGCCACGTTTCTTCTCGCCGCTGAGTTCCACTTCGCCGTCGATCTCAGCGACAACCGCCGGGTCTTTCGGCTTGCGAGCCTCGAACAGTTCGGTCACGCGCGGCAGACCGCCCGTGATGTCCTGTGTACCGCCGCTCTCGCGTGGGTTCTTGGCGACGATCGTACCGGCCGCGATCTGCTGCGCTTCTTCGACTTCGATGCTCGCCTTCTCAGGCAAGTAATAGAAGTCGAGGATCTTACCGGTCGAGTCTTCGATCACGACTTGCGGATGCAGATCGCCCTTGTGCTCGATGATCGTCTTGCGGACTTTGCCGCTGACTTCCGTTTCGGTGCGGATCGACTGCCCTTCGAGACAGTCCTCGAACCGCACGCGACCGCCGACTTCCGACAAAATCGGCACCGAGTGCGGATCCCATTGGCAGACAATCTGACCAATTTGGATGTCTTGGTTCTCGGTCACGAACAACACAGCCCCGTTCGGGATCGTGTACTTTTCGAGTTCGCGGTCCTTCGGGTCGACAATGATGACTTCACCGTTTCGGGCGAGCACCACGGTCTCGCCAGCGACGTTGACCACACTCCGGATGCGTGCGAATTTCACGCGGCCCGCGCGACGCGATTTGATTTCCTTGTCTTCAACGTCCGTCTGAGCCGCACCGCCGATATGGAAGGTTCGCATCGTGAGCTGCGTACCTGGTTCGCCAATCGACTGAGCCGCGATGATTCCGGCCGCCAAGCCCTCTTCCACCATTGAACCGGTCGACAAGTCCATGCCGTAACACAGACGGCACATCCCCAGCGTCGCTTCGCAGGTCATCGGGCTGCGGACCTGAATCTTTTCGACTCCCAGTTCTTCGATCTTGCGAGCGATCGCGACCGTGATCAGTTCGCCTTCACGAACGATAACCTCGTCGGTGATCGGATTCACGATGTTCGTGCGGCTGACACGGCCTCGGATGCCTTCCGCCAAGCTGACTTCCACCTTCTCACCACGATAGACGACTCCCTTGGTGATGCCCTTGGTCGTGAAGCAGTCGTGCGTCGTGATGACGACGTTCTGGCAGACGTCGGCCAACTTGCGGGTGAGATATCCTGAGTCGGCGGTCTTGAGAGCCGTATCGGCCAGACCCTTGCGGGCACCGTGCGTCGAGCTGAAGTACTCCAGCACGGTCAGACCTTCGCGGAAGTTCGCTTTGATCGGCGTTTCAATAATTTCGCCGCTGGGCTTGGCCATCAGGCCGCGCATGCCGGCCAACTGGCGAATCTGTTCGACGCCACCGCGGGCACCAGAGTGAGCCATCAAATAAATTGGGTTCACGTACGCGCCGCCATCGCGCTTGTCGTCGTGTTCCAGCTCGAACATCATCGACTTCGTGATCGCTTCACGGGCGTGAGTCCAGTGGTCGAGCACTTGGTTGTACCGCTCCTGGTCGGTGATCACGCCACGGTCGTAAAGTTTCTGAGCCTTGAGCACGGCGGTCTCGGCCTCGCCGATGATCTTCGGTTTGTCCGGAGATGTCTTGAGATCACTGGCCGCGAACGACAGACCCGACCGAGTCGCCTCACGGAAGCCGAATTCCTTCATGCGATCGAGCAATCCGATCGTCTCACGACGACCGAGTTCCAGGTAGCAATCCGAAATGACGCGTTGCAGGTCTTTGCCGCGCATCGTCATGTTGTAGAAGGCCGACTTGTCATTCAAGATGTCGCTGAACGCGACACGCCCAGGCGTGGTCACGATCAGCCCACCCGGTTTGTGGGTCTCGGCCCCTTCGCCGATGACACGCTTCTCTCGCGGCAAACGCAGCTTAATTTGCGCGTGCCGTCCGACCTTACCCTGCGCAAACGCCAAGTGCAATTCCGCCACCGAACCGAAGGTCATGCCTTCGCCCGGACGGCCACCACGACTGAGCGTGGCGTAGTAGCAACCCATCACAATGTCCTGCGACGGACTGATGATCGGAGCGCCGTTGGCCGGGCTGAAGACGTTGTTCGTGGACATCATCAACGTCGTAGCTTCGACTTGGGCTTCGATCGACAGCGGCAAATGCACCGCCATCTGGTCGCCGTCGAAGTCGGCGTTGAAGCCTTTGCAGACCAGCGGATGAATACGGATCGCGTTGCCTTCCACGAGCACCGGCTCAAAGGCTTGGATGCCCATGCGGTGCAATGTCGGGGCACGATTCAACAGCACCGGATGGTTCGTGATGACTTCATCAAGAATATCCCAGACGTTTTCATCTTTACGTTCGAGCATTCTCTTCGCGGACTTGATCGTATCCGCGTGGCCCAGTTCCTTGAGCCGGCGAATCACGAACGGTTGGAAGAGTTCCAACGCGATCTTCTTCGGCAGGCCGCATTGATGCAGCAAGAGTTCGGGGCCGACAACGATCACCGAACGGGCCGAGTAATCCACGCGCTTGCCAAGCAGGTTCTCGCGAAAGCGACCTTGCTTGCCCTTGATCATGTCGGTCAGCGACTTGAGCGGCCGATTCGACGACCCAAGCACCGGACGCTTGCAACGGTTGTTGTCGAACAAGGCGTCGACCGACTGTTGCAACATGCGCTTTTCATTGCGGACGATGACTTCCGGCGCGTTCAAGTCCACCAGTTTTTTCAGCCGGTTGTTCCGGTTGATGATGCGGCGGTAAAGGTCGTTGAGATCGCTCGTCGCAAAGTTGCCCGAATCGAGCAGCACCAGCGGACGCAGATCGGGCGGAATGACCGGGATCACATCCAGCACCATCCACTCCGGATGGTTGCCGCTGTCGCGCAATGCTTCGGCAATCTTCAGCCGCTTAATCAGATCCTTCATCTTCTGCTGACTGCCAGTTTCGGCCAACTCGATGCGCAGAGTTTTTGACAGACTTTCCAAATCGAGTGCGTTCAGCAGCTTCTTGACCGCTTCGGCCCCCATGTCCACCGTGAAGGTGCCCTTACCGTATTTCTTATTGGCCTCACGCAGGTCATCCTCGGTGAGCAACTGCCCTTGGCGGAGCGGTGTGTCCCCTGGATCGATGCAGACGTAATCCTGGAAGTAAATCACTTTTTCCAGGTGTGTCGTCTTGAGGTTCAGCAACGCACCCAGCCGGCTGGGCATGGACTTAAAGAACCAAATGTGGACCACCGGAGCCGCGAGCTCGATGTGACCCATGCGTTTGCGGCGCACGCGACTGTGCGTCACTTTCACGCCGCAGCGGTCGCAGATCATCCCCTTGTACTTCATGCCGCGATACTTGCCGCAGGCGCACTCCCAGTCCTTTTCCGGGCCGAAGATGCGTTCGCAGAACAGGCCATCGCGCTCCGGGCGATACGTGCGGTAGTTAATCGTTTCGGGCTTTTTCACTTCGCCGAACGACCAACTACGAATGTCATGCGGACTGGCCAGCTTGATGGTGACCGCCGAGAAGTCATTCACGCGATCATAGACAGCCGATTCAGCGGCGGCCGGATTTGCTGCGGGTCGTTGCCCATCCATATTCAAACTCCCGTGAGGTTCATCGGTCCGCCTTCTCAAGCCGACCGGTTGGAAACAAGTTGACGGAACGCAAGGTTTCGGAATTACGCCGTCGCCACCTTCTCCAATTGCATGTTCAGCGCCAGGCCGCGGATTTCATTTGTGAGCACATCAAAGCTGGCAGGCGTGCCAGCTTCGAGCGTGTTCTCGCCCTTGACCATCGACTCGTAAATCTTAGTGCGGCCTTCAACGTCATCGCTCTTGACCGTCAGCAGTTCCTGCAGGATGTACGCCGCCCCGTAGGCTTCCAGCGCCCACACTTCCATTTCGCCGAAGCGCTGACCGCCGAAGCGAGCCTTACCACCCAGCGGCTGCTGCGTGATGAGCGAGTACGGCCCGGTTGCACGAGCATGGACTTTGTCATCCACCAAGTGATGCAGCTTGAGCATGTAGATGTACCCGGTCGTCACCTTCTGTTCGAACTGCTCGCCAGTACGGCCATCGAAGAGCGCCGTCTTGCCGTCCTCCGGCAGACCAGCTTCGATCAAACAGTCGCGAATCTCTTCTTCAGTCGCACCGTCGAACACCGGACAGATCGCTGAGAAGCCGAGCTTCGACGCGGCCCAACCCAAGTGGGTCTCCAAAATTTGACCGACGTTCATACGGCTCGGCACGCCCAGCGGATTCAGGATGATGTCCACCGGAGTCCCGTCCGCGAGGAATGGCATATCCGCCTCTTGCAGCACTTTGGAGATGACGCCCTTGTTGCCGTGCCGACCGGCCATCTTGTCGCCGACGGAAATCTGCCGCTTCGATGCGACGTAAACTTTCACCATCTGCAACACGCCAGTCGGTAACTCGTCACCACGCTTCAATGAGTTGAGCGCACGTTCGCGCGAGTCCAGCGCTTCCTCGACCAATCCCCAACCGTCTTTGAAGACCTTGGCGCAATCTGCTTTCTTCTGTGGGCTGCGGATTTCGATCGTCTCCCACAGCTTCGGAAAGCCAGCGGCGATCTCGCACAGTTGTTTGTCGTCAGTAATGGAGCCGATGTTCGTGCCGTCCTCGATAGGCACCTTGCGTTCGAGCGCCTGTTCCAAGTCGGCCAAAAATGTCTTGAAGACATTGGCGACACCAGCCGCTTGAGCCGCTTCGGTTTCTTTGACGTCTTGATCGAATCGCTTGCGCTCGGTCTCCGACAGAGACATACGGCGTGAAAATCGTTCCGTGTGCATCACGATGCCTTCGACACCGCTGGGAACTTCGAGCGATTCGTTCTTCACGTCTTCGCCCGCACGGCCGAAGATTGCGTGCAGCAGTTTTTCTTCAGGAGTCAGTTCGGTCTTCGCCTTCGGTGACACTTTGCCGACCAGGATGTCTCCCGATCGAACTCGCGTTCCAACCTGCACGACGCCCAACTCATCCAGATGCCGCAGCATCTTCTCGCTGACGTTCGGAATGTCTCGCGTGAACTCTTCGCGACCGAGCTTGGTCTCACGAATCTCCACGTCGAACTCGTCGATGTGAATCGACGTGTAAACGTCTTCCTTCACCAGTCGTTCCGACAAGATGATCGCGTCTTCGTAGTTGTACCCCTCCCACGACATAAACGCGACAAAAACATTGCGGCCGAGCGACAGTTCGCCCTTATGCGTCGCCGCCGAGTCAGCCAGCAAGTCACCTTTCTTGACGCGATCACCGACCCTGACCAACGGCCTCTGATTGAGGCAGGTTCGCTCGTTGAGCCCAGTGAATTTGCGCAGCGGATATTTGCGACCGTCGATTTCGATACGCGATCCATCGACATACGTGACTTTGCCCGTTCGATCTGATCGCAGCAACATGCCGGAGTTCAGCGCGACTGTCGTCTCCATGCCGGTGCCGACGATCGGCGGTTCCGTCACGAGCAACGGCACACCTTGACGTTGCATATTCGAACCCATCAACGCGCGGTTCGCATCGTCGTGCTCCAGGAACGGAATCAACGCCGCCGAAATGCCGACCATCTGGCACGCTGCGATGTCGATAAATTCCGCTTCGTCTGAATCAATCCACATCACGTCGTTGCGGTGCCGAGCCAGCACGCGACCATCCGGGATTTTGCCGTTATGCAGCGGAGTGTCGGCCGGAACAACATACGCATCTGATTCCTCGTCCGCCCGCAGCCACGCAACTTCCTCGGTGACCTTACTGTTCTTCAGGCGGCGATAGGGCGTGATCAAGAAGCCGTAAGCATCCACCGAGGCAAAGATCGCCAAACTGGAAATCAAACCGATATTCGTGCCTTCAGGAGTTTCGATCGGACAGATGCGGCCGTAATGCGAAATGTGTACGTCGCGGACCTCGAAGCCCGCTCGCTTGCGGTTTAATCCACCGGGACCGAGAGCACTCAGACGTCGCTCGTGCGTGATCATCGATAACGGGTTGGTCTGATCGACCACTTGCGACAGTTCGCTGCGGCCGAAGAAGAAATCGACCGCTGCCGCAACGCTCTTGGGATTCACCAGCGAACGCGGGCTGATGTCCTCCGCATCCTTGATGCTCATTCGCTCTTGAACGGTGCGGCGGAGCTTGAGAAAGCCCTTGCGGAATTCGTCCGTCGCCAATTCATCAATCGTGCGCAATCGCCGATTGCCCAGGTTGTCGATGTCATCCGTGTATGCAGTCGAATCGCTGCCGCGCAGTCTCAAGACATACTTGATCGCATTGATGTAGTCTTCGCCGCGCAACGCCATCTCATCATCGGCGGTTTCTTGATTGAACTTCCGATTGATGCGAAAGCGGCCGACCTGCCCCAAACGATAGCGGTTTGGATCAGAAAACCGTTCCTTGAACAACTCCACCGCTTTTTCCAACTGCGGCGGGTTGCCCGGACGCAATCGTTGGTAAATCTTGAGCAATGCCTCTTCATGCGACTGAGTTGTGTCATCACGCAGGCTATTGAGAACGCAACGATCAATCGGCAGATCGAACACATCGACCGACTTGATCCCCGCTTCGCCGATCGCATGTGCCGCTTCCGGCGCAATCGGTTGAGCGGCATCAACGATGATTTCACCCACTCGAGCGTGCTTGAGCGGATAAACGACATCGTCCACCGAGATCTTCCCCTTGAGCGCCTCAACCGCATCCTTGCCGACCTTCACCGACTGAATGATTCCGCCGAAGAACAGTCGCAGGATCGCTGGTGTTGTCGAATACTTCGCGTCCATCGCACGCAGCAACGTCATCGAGGAAAACTTGCCGCTCTGATCAATTCGGACCGCCAGAGCATCCTTACGAGTTGTTGCCAACTCCACCCAGCTTCCACGCTCGGGAATGATGCGGCACGAGTAGCCGTCATAGCCGACAGTGTCTGACAGCTCCATGAAATCCACGCCGGGCGAGCGGTGCAATTGGCTAACCACCACACGCTCCGCACCGTTGATGATGAACTCGCCGCCGCCGAGCATGATCGGCAGATCGCATAGATAAACCTCTTCCTCGATCGGCTGCTCTTTCTTCAGCCGAAAATACACGCGCAGCGGCCGACCGTAAGTCAGACGCAGTTGGCGGCATTCGTCGGGACTGTAGCGCGGCTTACCCAACTCATAGCGCAAGTATTCCAACTCGAACTGACTGTCGTAGCTCGCAATGGGGAAGATCTCTTTGAAGATGCCTTCCAATCCAAGCGGCAGGCGACGATCAGACTCCACCTCAGCTTGGAGAAACCGCACGTACGATTCGGTTTGAATCTTGGTCAGATCCGGGATCTCGTACTCACCCAACCCGCGTCCAAATTTGCGGACGTTTTGCAATTGCAGACGCCGTTGTTCCGAGATAGCCATCTTCCCCCCTCCGACTTGCCCGCCAAACTGCCCACCAACTCCATTAGCCCAAACACGCCAACGAGAGAGACTCAATGTGTCTCTCGCATACGCCTTGGGCCTCTGTGACGAGCGAGTTTTGGATAATTGCGTTTGGTCCTGACTGAAACTCGAATAAACGAAGCGCAGAAGCCTTTTCCGACGGCACCGAAGCATCCACCATCAAAAGAAATAGCTCCCCTGCGAAGAGGGAGCTACGAACGCGCAAAAGACGACACAGGCAATGACCGAAGCGCAGTCAACCAGCATCGAATGCACCTGCGATGGCGCGGAAGGAAAGGGTTCAATCTGACGCAAGACACCCAGATGACACGAGCCGCCGCCCCGTGGAGGGCGGACTCATACCACAGCCGCTCACGAAATGCGAGCGGCCAGACCGAAACGCGAACGTCCGGCCTCAACTCACGACAACTACTTAATCTCGGCCTTGCCGCCTGCGCCTTCGATTTCCTTCGCGATCTTCTCAGCTTCTTCCCTCGGCAAGCCCGCCTTGATCGACTTGGGGGCGCTTTCAACCAAGTCCTTGGCTTCCTTCAGCCCAAGACTCGTGATCGCCCGCACGACCTTGATGACCGCGATCTTGTTCTCGCCAAAGTTTGTAAGCACAACATCGAATTCGGTCTGCACGGCTGCGGCAGTCTCGCCACCAGCAGCCGGAGCCGCCGCCATCATGACTGCTCCACCGGCCGCCGGCTTAATGCCATAGGCCGATTCCAGGTAGTCGGCCAGCGACTTCGCCTGCAACACGGTCAATCCCACCAAACTATCCCCCAGCGTCTTGATCGCCGGATCCACTTCTGTCGCTGACATCGGAGTTCACCCTTTCTTGAAGATCGTGGGGCAGGTTTGTGGCCTGCCCAAACTGAAACCACACTGGCAGGCCGAAAACCTGCCCCACGAATCACTACGCCGCCTGCTCCTTCTCGGAGATTTGCTTAATCTGAGAGGCTAGGTTCGAACCCGGAGCATTGATCGCGCTCAAGGCCGCCGTCGAGGCCGACATCAAACCGCCAATAATGCGAGCGATCAGCTCTTCTTTGCTTGGACTCTCACTGAGAATTTTGACTTCTTCGGGAGTGACCGTTTGCCCGCCGACATACCCGCCTCGAACGACCGTTCCCGGAAACTCTTTTTCCCACTTAATTGCCTGCTTGGCGAGACCCACTACATCCGGTCCCCAGGCAATCGTGGTCGAACCACCTTGCGCGCTTTCCAATTTCCAGCCAAGGTCGAGCAACGTCCGCCGAGCCAAGGAGAATTTCGCCGCCAACAGCCCGATGGACTGCTGCCTGGAAGCGTTTCGCAGCCTGTTGTTGGAAACACCGTCCAACTTTGAAATGTCTACGAAGACGACGTCCGAGACATTCCGAAACTGCTCGGAAAGGTCTTGCATCATCAACGTCTTAACCGCCTTACTCATGTCAACACCGTCGTCTTGGAAGCGAGTGAGCCGAAAATACCCAGGCCCAGGCAAAATCGCGCGGGCGAGCATTGTGATGCGTTACGCGGAAATCGCAATGGACGGCATCATCGTGGCCGTCAGATAGATGCTACGAACGTAAATCCCCTTCGAAGTGTTGGGCTTAATGGCAATGATGTGTTTCAAGAACGCCTCAACATTTTCCGCGAGTTGCAGCTCGCCGAAGGAGAGTTTACCAACCACGCAATGCACGATTCCGGCAGCGTCGACTCGAAACTCAACCTTGCCGGCCTTGTACTCTTTGACTGCGGTCGCGATGTCGTTCGTGACGGTGCCGGCACGCGGCGAAGGCATCAACCCTCGCGGACCAAGCACTTTTCCCAGCGGACCGACCACGCCCATCATGTCGGGTGTCGCGATGGCGACGTCGAAGTCGAGCCAGCCTCCCTTAATCTGATCGGCCAGATCCTTGCCGCCGACGAACGCTGCCCCGGCATTGTTTGCGACTTCCACATTGGCACCTTGGCAAAACACAAGCACACGCTTTGATTTGCCGATTCCATGCGGAAACACCATCGAACCGCGGACGATCTGGTCCGCCTGTTTCGGATCAACGCCGAGCCGTATCGCAATTTCGACACTTTGATCGAACTTGCTCTTCTTGATATTGGCTGGAAGCCCTGTTTCCAGGCCCTTCAGCGCTTTGACAGCATCGGGGACCGAGAGCGGAGCGGTGCCCAACTTCAGGGCCGCCTCACGCATCGCCTTCATTCGTTTCGATGGACTTCTCATCACACATCACCTGAAAAAGTTTCAGTTCGTAGTTCCGTCTCACGCAAGACGGTGTGGCCGGCACTAAGCCGTACTACGTCGTTCTCACTAGTCCGCAATCGTGATCCCCATGCTCCGCGCCGTTCCTTCGATCACGCGACAAGCCGCGCCGAGGTCCGTCGTGTTGAGGTCCACCATTTTCTCTTTGGCAATGGAAACCACTTGAGCCTTCGTGACCACGCCCACTTTTTCCACGTTCGGTCGCTGCGATCCCTTGGCGACTCCCGCGACTTTCTTCAGGAGCACCGAAGCCGGCGGCGTCTTGACGATGAACTCGAAGGATCGATCGCTGTAGACAGTCACGATGACCGGCACGATCGTTCCCGCGATGTCTTTGGTCTTGGCGTTGAACTCTTGGACGAACTTACCCAGATTGATGCCGTGTGGCCCCAGCGCGGTACCGACCGGAGGTGCCGGTGTGGCTTGACCACCCGTGATCTGAACTTTGACCTGTGCAACAATCGCCTTCGCTTTGGCCATATCAAACTCTCAATCTGCAACGATTCATCAAAGAGCAAGCGGCAAGAGAACCTGGTTAGGGTTTTTCGACTTGCCAGTATTCCAATTCCACAGGGGTTGAACGTCCGAAAATCTCGATCAAGACACTGATCTTGCCGCTGGTTTCGTCGATCGCATCGACGCTCCCTTCGAAGTTTTCAAACGTCCCCTCCTTGATCTTCACCACATCTCCGCGTGACAGCGGAATCTTAATTTTCGCTGGTTCGTTGACCGCCTCTTCCTGTTGGATAAGACGATTGATCTCTTCTTCTTCCATTGGAGTCGGGACACCACCGGCTCCGGTGAAGTCGCCCACGCCACTTGTGTCACGCACCAAATACCAAGTCTCGTCATTCAGGATCATCTGAATGAATAAGTAGCCGGGGTACAACTTCCGTTCGACAACCTTCCGCTTACCGCTTTTCGTCTCCACGATCTTCTCGGTCGCAATGACGATCTTCAGTTCGCCTTTCTCATCTTTCCCGAAAGACTCCTGCATTCCGTCGCGATTGATCCGGCGCTGCAATGCTTCTCGAATGGACTTCTCGCGGTTCGTCTGAACCTTCAAGACGTACCATTTCAGCTCTGGGCTTGCCGGCAGGGTATGATCGGTTGTGGTTGTCATGAAAGACTCCGTAGGCACCGCTCAATACTCCGTCAAAACCAAAATCTCAAACTTCAAATCTGCAAGAACCCAATCGTCTTGAACACCCATTGCCAAATGACGTCAAACAGGAAAATCACAACGGCCATCGAGACCAGCAGAATTAACACCACGACAGTCGCCTTACGCACTTCGGCCTTTGACGGCCAAGTCACCTTGTCGATTTCGGCCTGCACGGAAATCAAAAAGTCGGCCCAGCGCGGACGATTCAACAACGCAAATGCCAATAACCCCGAAAGGCCGACCAGAACCAAACACAAAAACAACCAACCGATCGAAGCTCCGATTCCAACAAATTCAAAGGTCGTTTTGAGCAGCGGACGAGCCAGCGCTCCCGTCTGCACGAGCAACCATGACAAGCAAACCACCACCACGCACAGAGCAATCTGACGAGTCGGCCGGCCTTGCGTCTTTTTGTAGGTCGTCAGTGCCATCAACCATCGAATCCTTCAGCAACGAACCGTTCGCCCATTCTTCGCACCGGTCAATCACGGGCGGAGGGACTTGAACCCCCAACCGCTGGATTTGGAATCCAGTGCTCTGCCAATTGAGCTACACCCGTAGTTCGCACCACGGCCGCCGCAGTCGCTACTTCTTCCGCGACTCTTTATGCAGAGTATGCTTCCGCAGCCGAGGACAGTATTTCTTCAACTCCAGACGTTCGGTTCCACGAGTCTCTTTCGAGACGCGATAGTTCCGATCGCCCGATTCAGTGCATTCCAGCCACACGTATTCGCGAGGCATTTTCAGTTACTCCGTGATCAAGGTCACAATGCCCGAACCAACCGTGCGGCCACCTTCGCGAATAGCAAAGCGACTGCCCGTGTCCATCGCGATCGGCTTGCCAAGCTCAACCGCCAACTTGACGTTGTCGCCCGGCATACACATTTCTGCTCCACCGAGCAGGTTCGCGCCACCGGTCACGTCCGTCGTGCGGAAGTAGAATTGCGGTTTGTATCCGTTGAAGAACGGCGTGTGTCGGCCACCTTCCTCTTTGCTGAGGACGTACACTTCGCACTCAAACTTCGTATGCGGCTTGATGGCCTTCGGAGCAGACAGCACCTGCCCGCGCTGCACGTCTTCTTTCTTCGTGCCACGCAGCAAAATGCCGACGTTGTCACCAGCCTCGCCACGGTCGAGCGTCTTGTTGAACATTTCGACGCCGGTGCAAGTCGTTTCCATCGTCGGCTTGAGACCGACGATTTCGATCTTCTCGCCGGTCTTCACGACACCCTGTTCGATACGACCCGTCACGACAGTCCCGCGACCTTCGATCGAGAACACGTCCTCGATGGCCATCAGGAACGGCTTGTCGGTGATGCGTGCCGGCTCAGGGATATGGTTATCCAGAGCGTCCATCAACTCGCCGATGCAGGCATTCCACTTAGGATCACCGGGATCGCTCAATGCCATGTTGGACTGACCGCGAATGATCGGAATCGTGTCGCCAGGAAAACCGTACTTGGTGAGCAAGTCGCGAATTTCCATCTCGACCAACTCGAGCAATTCCGGATCATCGACCAAGTCGATCTTGTTGAGAAACACGACCAGCGCCGGCACATTGACCTGACGAGCCAGCAGGATGTGCTCGCGGGTTTGCGGCATCGGGCCGTCAGCGGCGGACACGACCAGAATCGCGCCGTCCATCTGGGCCGCGCCAGTGATCATGTTCTTGATGTAGTCCGCGTGACCGGGACAGTCGATGTGAGCGTAGTGACGCTTAGGCGACTCGTACTCGACGTGACTGACTGCGATGGTCACGGTCTTGTTCTCGTCACGAACCGTACCGCCCTTGGCGATGTCTTTGTACGACTTCATGACCGCCAAGCCCTTGCCGGCTTGTACCGCCAGGATCGAGGCAGTCAAAGTTGTTTTGCCGTGGTCGATGTGACCGATGGTTCCCACGTTGACGTGCGGTTTCTTGCGTTCAAAAACTGCCTTGGCCATGTTGACTCCCTAGCTGGAACTTTCTGGTTGGAACGAAGATTTCATCAACGGGAACCGGATTACCCCGACCCCGACGTACTGCTTTCACTCGGAGAGCTGCTGCTGGGATTTGAACCCAGGACCTCGTCCTTACCAAGGACGCGCTCTACCACTGAGCTACAGCAGCACAGAAGACAACGCGCTGAATCCTTTCCAAAGATTGGTTGCGCTGCTTGATTCACTGTTTGATTGCTGACTGGGACTCGCTTCTCTCAGGAGCGGGTGATGGGAATCGAACCCACGTGTCCAGCTTGGAAGGCTGGCGCTCTACCATTGAGCTACACCCGCGGACGCTTGGCTTGTTGGACGCTGTGTTCTCTAAAGGACGTCTGTCTTGATCGTTTGGAGTGTCGTTTTCTTAATCGCTCAGGTCGAGCGACACCGCGATTTTTCTAACATACCCAGTGGGGGAAGCAGGATTCGAACCTGCGAAGGCTGAGCCACCAGATTTACAGTCTGGCCCATTTGGCCACTCTGGAATTCCCCCGGTGGAGTCCTCTTCCCGCCAGTGCTTGTCTTGCCCCGTGCCGGAACTAACTTCCTGACT
>CAMDEA010000020.1 GCA_945893045.1 Planctomyces sp. SH-PL62 | reverse complement strand
ACAAGACCGGAGCGTCTCACGAGAACGGCCAGCGGTGGATGATGACCGGCCACGACTTCAACGCCGACAGCATGAAGCCGTACAGCGGCTCGGTGATCTCGCGAGTCTTCGGCAACCGCGGCACGCTGCCGGCGTCGATCATCCTGCCGGGCAAGATCGGCAACACCGGAGCCGGCCCGCTCCACGGGCAGACGGCCGCGTACATCGGCAGTGCTCACGAGCCGTTCTTCCTCGGAGCCGATCCCGCACGGTCGGACTTCAAGGTCGTCGATCTGCAACCGCCCGCCGGGCAGACCGAATTCCGCATCAACGCTCGCAAGCAACTGCTGACGCAAATCGACGAGGTGCAACGCAAGGCCGAAACGAACTCGGCGATCGGCCGCGATGCCGCCTACGCTCGCGCGTTCAACCTGCTGACCTCCCCCGAAGCCAAGCAGGCGTTCGACCTCACTCAAGAACAACCGAAGCTGCAAGACCGCTACGGCCGCAACACACTCGGCCAGAGCTGCCTGATGGCTCGGCGATTGATCGAACGGGGTGCTCGCTTCATCACGATCAACCACTTCGACACCGTCTTCAATCTCTCGTGCTGGGATATGCACGCCGACGGCGGCGGCCTGAACAACACCTATCTCGATTACGAACGAATGCTCTGCCCGCAATTCGACTGGGCCTTCACCGCGCTGATCGAAGATCTCGGCTATCGCGGGATGTTGAACGACACCGTCGTCTGCGTACTGAGCGAATTCGGCCGCACCCCCGGCATCAACCCTCGCGGCGGCCGAGACCACCACCCCGGCGTCTGGACCAACTTCATGGCTGGCGGCCCGATCAAAGGCGGCCAAGTCATTGGCTCGTCGGACAAAATGGGAGCACGCCCGCAAAACAACCCGATTGAGCCGCCACAGATCCTCGCCTCGATCTACCACGCGATGGGCATCGACCTCGAAACCACCATGATGCCCGGCCCCGGTAACAGGCCGATTCGATTGATTGAAGCCGAGCCGATCGACCAGTTGTTTGGATAGAATCGGCAAACACGTGAAGCCAAACTTCCACCGATTGTTTCTCGCTGAGAGTGAATGCCGATTTGGAGTACCCTATGACCACTCAAGAACTATCACCCGTCGTCGAGCAACTTGTCCAAGAGCAGCTTTCGACCGGCAAGTACCAATCGCGCGATGAAGTGCTTGTGCGAGCTTTGCGAAACTTGTCTGAGCATGACCATTTCATGGCCGACCTGGAGGCTGCCGCCGAGGACGAAGCAGCAGGTCGCTTTCGAGACGCGGACGAAGTCATGGCGGAAATGGCGGAGCGTTTCAATCTTGTGAATACGCCATGAAGTACCCTGTCCTGTTCGTCACACGAGCCGAACGGAACATTCTGGAGACGCTCACTTGGTATCAAAAGAATGTTCCTCATGTGACGCAGCGTTGGCACAACAATTTGAATTCAGCCATCGCGAAGGCTGCGTGAAAATCCCGATCGGTTTCCACTGGCTCACGAAACGGAAACCTTCCCGTATCGCCTCCGTGAAGTGCTATTCGGCGTTGGCCGACGAAAGACTCACCGAGTGTTGTTTGTCGTACGTCCGAAAGTGGTCATGGTCTACGCAATTCGGCATGTGGCTCAAAAAGACTTCGATCCCTTTGATGACTAGGTCGCACTCCGTGCCAAGAGCAATCAAGTCCCCTGAGCCGTTTGTCCTCCTGCCTCGCAAGTTGCCGACGTCGCTGAAGCCGTGCTTTTGGGACGTCAGGTTTGAGCAACTCGATGGGCGGCGCGATGGAGACTTCGTGGCGGCTCGGCTGCTGGAATCGGGAGGTTGGCAGAGCATCCTTTGGCTCTGCCGAGCCGCAGGAGACGACGCTTTACAACGGCTCGTGCGACAGCGCGGCGGACGTGGTTTGTCACGCGGGCAGCTTCGGTTTTGGCAGATTCGCTGGGAACTTCCGAAACGGCTGGTGGATTCATGGCTCAAGCGAGACGCTCATCGCTTCGACAAGTCGCCGCAGCGAGCGGCCTCATGAGCGATTGGCATTGCGATGTTCTGGGCTTGAGGCAGCAGCGAGTGCTCCGCGAATTGGGGCCGGTGTTGTGCGGTCAGGGAGCGTATCTCGCCGGCGGCACGGCGATCGCATTGCACTTGGGGCATCGAGTCTCCGTCGATCTGGACTTTTTCCAGAACAGTTCGTTTGGCGATCCCCATGAGTTGGTTGAGCAAATCAAGCAGTCCGGCGTTCCGTTTCATAGTCGGCAACTCACCGACAAGGCGATTCACGGCGTGGCCAGGCAAGTGAAGGTCACGTTGATGTGGTACGCCTACCTGCGTATTCGCCGAGTTCGTCGTTGCCCCGAATTGAACTGTGACATTGCGGCTCTGAACGATCTGGCCGCGATGAAGTTGGCGGCGGTCTGCCAGCGCAGCTCGAAGAAGGATTTCGTGGATGTGTGGGCGTTGCTCAAATCCGGGCGATCGCTGCGATCGATGTTGACGGCCTATCAACGGACGTTCGACGTCGCCGATGTGGCTCACGTCTTGTATCGTCTGGCAGAATTCGATGAAGTGGACCGTCAGGCGATGCCGCGCATGCGCTGGAAGACGAGTTGGAAACAGATGAAAGACGATTTGAGCCGAGCGATCAAATCCCTGCGAACGTAGAATCGGAACACTGAGCATGACGACTGCCGGCTCGCGAATGCTGATCATGGTCTGCGGACTGACGCTGATTTCGTCCGTCGCGCAAGCTCGTCCGCCGGAGATTCGCAACGTCAATGTGCGCGGCTTTCAGATTGGCCAGCCGACGGTCGTGACGATTGACGGAGCCGATTTGCTGCCGGCTCCGAAGCTGTGGCTGAATGCGATCTCGGTTGCCGCGGTGATTGATGACAAGCAGAGCAATGTGAATCGCCTCGTGTTGACCGCGACCTTGCCGAATGAAACAGCTCCCGGAGTCGCTCAACTGCGATTGGCGACGAACGACGGTGTCTCGAACAGCGTGACCGTCGCGCTGGACCGGCTGCCGCAGTTGCCGATCGCCGAAACGATCGCAGCGCTTCCGGCCAGCTTGCACGGTTCGGTGCCGGGGAGCGGAGTCTCGAAGACATCGTTCACCGGCAAAGCCGGCGAAGACGTGTTGATCGAGGTCGAAGCCAAACGACTCGGCAGCAAGCTGCGGCCGGTCGTACATCTTTACGATGCTCAAAGAGTTCAAGTCGCGTGGGTGATGCCGTCGCGCACGCTGGCCGGAGATTGTCGCATCGCGACTAAGTTGCCGCGCGATGGGCAGTACACAATTGAGATTCACGACCTGCAATACGCTCCACCGGGAGTCAGCTTCTTTCGGCTGAAGGTCGGCCAATGGCAATTCGCCGACCTCGCGTTTCCGCCGGCCGTGACGCGCGGGCAAGAGATTGCTCTCGAACTGCTGGGCACAGCGGGCGGCGCGAAGTTGCCGTTCAAAGCTCCGGCTGACGGTGACGTGATTCCAACCGTATTTCCGAATCCGCAAGTGGCAAGTGGGTCGCCGCCGAGCGTGCTGCTCAGTTCGTTGACCGAGTTGGTTGAGTCGATCGTAGCAGCGGGCGGCGCACCTGTTGCTTCTCAAGCCAGCAGCACAGGCGAGCCGCCCGTGCCTACGATCCCCGTTGCCATCAGCGGCCGACTCGATGCACCGGGGCAACTCGACCAATACCGATTCGCCGTCATGCCCGGAGCCAAGTTGACGTTGGAAGTCTTTGCCGAACGACTTGGTTCGCGTATCGACGCGGTGTTGGAACTCCGCAACAAAGATGGCGGCGTCCTGGCAAGCAACGACGATGGGCCAACGTCGTTTGACTCAAGGCTTGAGTTCACCGTCCCAGCCGGACTCGACACGCTCGTTGTCGTGCTGCGCGACGCGCTGGAAATTGCGAACGAACAAGCGATCTACCGGCTCGTCGTGACCAACACCGACAAACCAACACCCGAAGTGACTGCCACCGCGAAGTCGGACGTCACCAACGTCGCGTCCGGTGAGTCGCAAGTGTTTGAGGTGAATGTTGCGCGGCGCGGCTACGACGGTCCGCTGCAATTGTCGCTCGGCCAACTTCCTCCGGGAGTCACCGCGACGGGAACCGAAATCCCCGCCGGAGCCAGCGGCACGTTACTGACGTTGACCGGCGCGGGTGACACGGCGAGCCAACTCGTCACGTCATTGATGTTGAAGTCGCCGGACGGCACGGTCTCCGCGCGAGTCCGCACGGAAATGCCTGCCGACGATCGCACACCCGTTTGGTTGCGCGAGCAATTCGCCATCGCAGCGACTCCGAAATCGGCAACGCCATTTCAAGTCGCGTGGGCCGACGCTCAACCGATGACGCAACTGGCCCTGATGAGCAAGCCCGCGATCCTGGTGAAGTTCGTCCGTCCGCCCGGAATGCTCGGCCCGATCCGGCTGACGTTGGTCACGTCGCAATTGGAACCGAGAGTCAACAACCAACCCAATCTCATCCTCGCGCTGCGTCCTGAACGAGTCGTCGAAGTCCCCGCCGATCCACCCGTGGTCGCTGCGATCAATGCGCTGAAGGCACTCGATACGCAACTCGCCGAAGCCGTCAAACAAGCCGCCGTCGCTCAAGGGGACGCCAAGACCGCGGCCGATGCGAAGGTTGCCGATCTCACGGCGAAGAAGACCACTGCTGAAACCGCCGTCCGCGAAGCCGAAGCGAAAGCACCAGCGACCAGCGAACTCGCGCTCGTTATCCCATCGGTCCTGCCGGAGAGTTCCTGCGACGTCGCGATCAAAGCCGAACTGCTCAATCCCGAACGCAACATCGTCTTGAGAACGGCGTACTCGCCGGTGCGTCGTCTGCCGGTCCTCAATCCGTTGGCCGTGAAGCTAAGCGGCTCAACGACGATCGAACAAACGCTCGATCCGAAAGTGGGAGCTGTCGTGAAGCTGACCGGCAAGATTGAACGACTTGCGGGTTTCAAAGGGGACGTGAACCTGACCCTCTCTGGCCAACCCGGCGGAGTCGCCATCACGAATGCCGCTGTCAAAGCGGATCAATCGGACTTCGCACTCGAACTGCGATTCCCCGCCAATTCCGTGGCCAGCGAAGTGAAAGGCATTAAGCTGATCGCCACCGGCCCACCCGATCCGCTGACGGGCAATCAGACGATTCGGACGGAGGTTGAGTTGGTCGTGAAATTGGCGGCGATGCCGGCGGCGAATTAGGGCAACGAAATTGGAAGTCATTCAGGTGAAAAATTGAGGGGAGAAAGATGAAGGCCATTCAAAAACTTGTTCCATTTTTTACCCACCATTTTTCACCTGCTTTGGCCGGCTGCCTTTTGATCGTCACCTCCGCCGTGGCCGATCAACCGCAACCCATCTCAGGCAACATTCAAGCTGTCCCGCCCGCGTTGAAGCTGATCCATCACCGCCATGAGCATTCGCTGACTGTCAGCGGTCGAACAGCCGAAGGCTTTGCGGTCGATCTCTCACAACAAGCCGTGTTGACCAGTGCGGACCCCGCGATCGCGGTCGTCGAAAACGGTTGGGTGAAGCCGTTGAAGTCGGGGCAGACGCAGATCACGGTGCAGGCGGCGGGGCAGACGGTGCAAGTGCCAGTGGTCGTCGAATTGCCGGTGGCCGAGCGGCCTTACAGCTTTCGGCATGAAGTGATGCCGGTGATGTCGAAGGGTGGCTGCAATGCGGGGGCGTGTCACGGGTACTCGCTCGGCAAGAACGGGTTCAAGCTGTCGCTGCGCGGGGGCGAGGCGACGCAGGATTACACGGCGGTGTTCGGTGATCAGTTTGGCCGTCGCGTCAATCTGCTCAAGCCGAGCGACAGTTTGTTGCTGACCAAGCCAATCGGCGACGTGCCGCATCGTGGTGGCATTCGGATCGCAAAAGGGAGCCTCTCGCATCGTATCCTGCAAACGTGGATTGAGCAGGGTGCGAAAGGTGATCTCGACGACAAGGCCGAGATTGAATTCGTCCGTATTTTTCCGGATCGCTTCGTGCTTGAGCCGGGCATGTCGCACCGCTTGCAGTTGGTCGCACATTACACCGACGGCACGACTCGCGACGTCACGAAGCTGGCGATTTTCAACGTCAACACCGAAGGAGTCGCGGACGTTACTGACGTCGGTCATGTCACCGCTCGCGAGTTGGGTGAGTCGGCGGTCGTCGCGCGATTCGAGAGGAAATTCGCAGCCGCGCGATTGATCGTGCTTAATCGCAAACCCGATTTCAAACCGACTCCTGTGCCGACCGACCACCTTGTCGATCAGCATGTCGTCGCGAAGCTCAACGACTTGAAGGTCACGCCGTCGGAGTTGTCGAGCGATGAAGATTTCCTGCGGCGCGTGTCGCTCGATTTGATCGGTTTGCAACCAACGGCCGACGAAGTTCGCAAGTTCCTTGCCGACACTGATCCGGCCAAGCGGACGAAGGCGATCGACGCGCTCTTTGCGCGGCCGGAGTTCGTCGATCATTGGTCGCTGAAGTGGGGGGATCTGTTGCAGAACTCGCGCGTGCGAGTCAGTGAGCCGGCGATGTACGGTTTCCGCGAATGGATTCGCAGCGCGGTCGCGTCGAACATGCCGCTCGACGAGATGACTCGGCAACTGCTCACCAGCAAAGGGGGAGCCGCCGACAATCCGGCCGGGGCGTACTTCCTCATCAGTAAGGACACGAACGACACGCTGGAACGAGTCGCCGAAGTCTTCTGCGGCGTCCGCATGTTGTGTGCTCGCTGCCACACGCATCCGTTCGAGAATTGGACCCAAGAGGATTACTACGGCCTCAACAGCTTCTTCAATCAAGTGACGGCGAAGGCCGACCCGCGCATGGTCGGCATCCCGAACGCTCGCTCGGTCAGCCTGCAACTCGCCGCCGGCTTCGCCACGAATCCGCGATCGGGACAAGCTCAGCCACCGCGATTCCTTGGAGGGATTCAACCACCCGTCTCAACCGGCACCGATCGCCGAGTTCAATTCGCGACGTGGCTGGCTGCTCCCGACAACCCGATGTTCGCGCGGAGCCTCGCCAATCGTTTCTGGAGCTACTTCTTCTCGCGAGGCATCGTCGATCCGGTCGATGACCTGCGGACGACAAATCCGCCGGTCAATCCGGAACTGCTCGACGCGTTGACGAAGGACTTCATAGAACACCGCTTCGACGTGCGGCACTTGATGCGCCGCATTGTCACATCGCAGACCTATCAGCGCAGCAGCCTCGCAAACGACAGCAATCGTCACGACACACTGAATTTCTCGCACGCGCTGCCGCGCCGCATCCCCGCCGAAGCGCTGCTCGACTCGCTGGTCCAAGCGACCGGCGTGCGCGAGCAATTCGGCGGAGCACCGGCCAACTTCTCCGCTGCTCAACTTCCCGATGCCGAGATCAACAGCGACTTCCTCGCCCTGTTCGGCAAACCTCAGCGAGCCGATGCCTGCGAATGCGAACGGGACGGCGACAGCAACATGCTCCAAGCCCTGCACCTGATCAACGGCCAGTCGATCCTCCGCCGAGTCACCGATCCCAACGGCCGCGTGGCCCAATTGCTGAAGCAGAATCCAATTCCCACCGAAGACCAATTGATCGAAGACCTCTATCTGTGGTCCCTCGCTCGTCGCCCGACTACGAAGGAGATCGAAGTCGCCAAGAAACATTTTCAGTCCTACGGCGACCAACAACGTCCCGATGCCACCCAAGACTTGATGTGGAGTCTGCTCAACAGCCGAGACTTCTTGTTGGTGCGATAAATCAGTTGGCCGCTTTCGCCTGAATCCGCTATGTTTCAATCGTCGTGGAGTGCGGATGTCTGCCTCCACTCACTCATCGGTTCTGCGTCAGGTGATGCGGAGCCGTTCCACACGTTCTGCGAAGAGGACAAAATCATGGGCAAAGGAAACAACAGCCAAAAGAACGACAAGAAGAACAAGAAGCCGAAGAAGGACGCCAAAGCCGCGGCCAAGCCGGCGGGCGGGAAGTAATTCGCGGAACCGCGAAAAGAAGCCCGGCTTTTTCAAGAAGCCGGGCTTCTTTCGTTGTGACCGTTTGTGACTTCACCGCAACCGCCACGGGACTTCGAGACCGTGGCGTTCCATCAAGGCCGCGTTGCCGAGGATATCGGCGGTCGGGCCGGCGGCACGGAGTTGGCCGGCGTCGAGCAACAGGACTCGGTGGCAGAGATCGACGACGACGTCGAGATCATGCGTGGCGATGATCTGGCTGCCTGAGAATTTCTTGAGGATGCCGATCAGTGTGCGACACGCGCGCGGATCGAGGCTGCTGAAGGGTTCGTCGAGCGCGAGTACGCTCGGCTGACAGGCGAAGACTCCGGCGAGGCAGACGCGCTTCCGCTCGCCGAGACTGAGCCGCAACGTGCTGCGTGGTTCGTACCCGGCGAGTCCGACGGAGGCGAGGCTGTCGCGTACGCGCTGTCGTGCTTCGATGTCGGACAGTCCGAGATTGAGCGGGCCGAAGGCGACGTCCTCGAAGACGGTCGGGCAGAAGAGCTGATCGTCGGGGTCTTGAAACAGGAAACCGACTCGGCGGCGGACCTCGGCGATGGTCTGTCGTGAGACCGGCAGGTTGTCGATGCAAACGTGGGGCAGGTTTTCAACCTGCCCCACTGACTCCGGGAGTTTGCTCGGCAGCAGGCCGTTGAGGTGTTGCAGGAGCGTGGACTTGCCGGCACCGCTAGGACCGACGAGACCGATGATCTCGCTGGGGGCGATTGTAAAACTGATGTCACTGAGGACGGCGGGGCCTCCGGGATAGCGGAACGACAAGCGATCGACATGCACGGCGGACGACTCGGAAGAGACCTTCGATTCCGTCATGGGCGATCCTCCCGTGGCTGCTCGATCCAGCGTGAGCGGCCGTCCCAACCGCGTGCGAGCATCGCGCCGTGAATTCGATCCGCGCGATCGAGTGCGCGAATCAGCAAGCGGCCGACGAGATGGGCGGCGGAACGCCAGGTCGCCCACAACGACGGTTTGCAAAAGAGGCGTGCGGCACGAGCGGTTCGCATGCGCTCCAATTCATTCCAGAGCACAAACAGGAAGCGGTACATCAACGAGAGAATCGCCAGCAGCACGTCGGGGACTCGCAGGCGGCGCAGTGTCGCGAGCAGTTGGTCAAACGGCATCACGTTGACCAGCCACAACGCCGTACTGAAGGACAGAGTCCCGCGCACGAGAATTGTCGCAAACAGCAGCCAACCTTTTTGACCGGCCTGCGAGAGGGGCAAGCTGATCGCCATCAAGAACAGCGGCGGCCAGAAGAAGAGCAATCGTCGTGCGACATACGCCAGCGGAATTCTCGCCAACGTGTGCGCGAAGAAGATGACGCAGGCCACGATCCCGACCAGCGGGCCGTGCGCGATCGGCACGCACGTCGCCGCGAGAATCATCGCGAGCGCCGCCAAGAGTTTCGCGAGCGGCGGCCAGCGATGACACATCGACTGGCCTCGGCCGAAGCGGTCGAGATAGTCACTCACCGGCGGCCTCGCTGTTCAAGTTCTGAGTCGCGGCAGGCAATGCCTTGCCCAACAACCACGCGAGGGCGAACACGGCGAGTGTCCCTCCGATGCCCGCGATCGACACGGTCAGCGACTGCCAAGCGGCTATCGGAGTTTTGTCGTAGCCTTCCAGCAACCCCGGCACGCTGCCGGTGAGATTGAGGTTGATCTTCAGTTTGGCGAGTACGGCCTCCAGTCCGTCGTCCAGATTGGACGCGAATGGCGCGAGGAACGCGGAGATGGCGAGAGCGATGACCAGTCCGGCGACGAGCGTGCGTGTGGTCGGTGAACCGTGGCCGCCGCCGCTTGGATCGGTGCGGCGAACGCTGGCAGTGTCCGTCACGAGTTCCGGTCGTTGATTGAGCACAAAGCTGATGGCGACTCCGGTGATCAGCGCTTCGCCGAGTCCGATCAGCGAGTGAAAGCTGACCATCAGCGTGAATAAGTTGGAGAAGTCGATCTCACTCGGGGACCAAGAGAGCCGAAACTCCAGACAGATGAACGCCGCCGCCGCCATCACGCTGATCCACGCGGCGACGACCGAACCGATGACGATCCCCTTGCGACTGTCTCCGACAAAACGTTGCACAAGCATCCGCACCGCGTGCCCGCCCCAGGAACCAATCACCGCCATGTGTAGCACGTTCGCGCCGAGCGAGAACAAACCTCCGTCTGAGAACAATGCCCATTGCACGAACAGCACCAGCGTCATGGCCACGCATCCGGCCCACGGACCTACGACCGTCGCGGCGAGCACTCCGCCGAGCACATGGCCGCTCACGAAAACTCCAATCGGAAAGTTGACCATCTGGCCGGCGAAGACCAACGCGGCCATCATGCCCGTCAGCGGGATCGTGCGGTCGCCGATCGATTCCTTCAGCCGATGCACGCTGTAGCTGACCGCTCCCAGCGAGATGGCTCCCGTGGCCGCGCAGACCACCGGGCTGAGGACGCCGTCTGGGATGTGCATCGAGTTTGCCTCACGTTCAATTTCACTGGTTGATCGGGTGGATTTGATCGTCAGGCACCGGAAAAGTCTCCCTTGAAACGACCTTGGAATTCGTCCAAGAACAAGTTCGTGTTTTGTAGGGTGGGACCAACGGCGCTTCGCCACGCCGGCCCACCACCAAATGAACAACGCCATCATTGAATGTGAGATTGGTGGGCCAGCACTCGAAGCGAGCTGGTCCCACCCTACGTTGATGCCACCGGATCGCTGATGCCGTTCGGCTCGACATGCAGCGCCTGGTCGATTTCGCGGCGCGAGCTGAAGTAATAACCCGCGCCGATGAGCGCAATCATGATTGTCACCGCGCGGTAGGCGAGAACCGTCAGCAGCCCCGTGCCGATCGCCGCGCCGTTCAGCGCATAGAGCCATTCGACCGCCTCCTCTAACAACCCAACACCGCCGGGAGTCAACGGTACGATCTGGACCAACTCGGCCGCCGGGATGAAGAACAAGTGCTGAGCATACGGCGGCACAAACTTCGTTCCGCTGATGGCACGCGCGCTGAAATAAAACGACGAGATTGTGCCGAAGTGTCCGACGAGGCTGATCCCCAACGCGGTGAAGAGCACTCGACGTTGCGTTTGATAGAGCCGCAAGCCATCCACCAACTCGGCGATCATGTGTCCGACGACCGGTAAGCGGGCGAGCAGTTGCCATGCACGCGAGTGCGTCACCGCGGGGATCATCATCAACGTCAGTCCGATCAAGCCCGCCGCACTGCCGGCGACCAGCAACCCAACCACCGCTTTCAATTCCGTCCGCTGGCGAATCTCTTCCCATTGCAGCCACGCCGCCAAGGCTCCGATGAGGAACAACGCCAGCATTCCCAGAATTCGATCCAACAGCACGGTCGCCACCGCGGTCGCCCGTCGTCCCGGTTGTTCTTTCGCCAGCAGGACCGCCTTGACCAGATCGCCGCCGACCGCGCCGGGAGCCACAAAGTTGAAGAGGTATCCGATGAACCCCAGCCGCAGCGCGTCGCGAATCGAGAAGACCAGTCCTTGCGCTTTCACTAGGCAGTACCAGCGCAAGAACGTCAACAGGATTGATCCGCCGCACAGCGCGAGCGCCATCAACATGCTAGGCCAATGCACCATCTGCTGAGTCATTTCTGACAGCCCAGCTCGGTGCCGCCAAAACACAAACGCCAACAAGGTTGCCGCGAAGAGCCATTTGGCCCACGCCCAATGTCGCCGCCATCCGGCTGGTTCGCTGGTGTTCGATTCCGTCACGACGAGATTTGCCTCTCAGAAAGTAGAACGGACGCTGACGTCCGTGCGATGAGCGCACGACTCACATTGCGTGCGAGCCGGGGTCAGGTCTTCAAATTTCATTTTTGGCCTGGCGATCCACCCCTGACGGACTTCTCACACCGCCGTTCCAATCCACATCGCGCCCGATTCGCGATGCCAAAAATGAAATTTGAAGACCTGACCCCTGACCGGTTCATTAAGGTACGAGCGAGGTATAGGAACGTCGGCGGTTTCGTCGCAATTCCGATTTCTCGCGATCGGTGCGACGTGATTCCTCGGAGCGATCTGCGCGATCGTCACCACCGCGCCGCACCGCCGACTCGGTGTGTGGCTTTTTGGAAACGCTCCACGATTTGTGGGCTATGTTCCGACGGTGACGGTTCGGAAGGTGAATTCCGAAGCGGAGCGACCTGTGTGCTCTCTGAAATGGCTGATTTCGTCGGCGCGATTGGCAAAACAGACCCGTGCGCTGCGGTCGGCAATTGCTGGGAAACTCACCGCTCGCCGCGTGACTCCGTCGATGAAACAACATCGCTTGAACCCAGAAGGCTGCTGCAGCGATCACCCTCCGTCGGTCTGCATCACACCCATGACGCTCACTCAATCCCGCATCACCGCTTGGATCGCTTGCATCTGTGTGGCTCTGGCAACGTTGGTCTGGCTGCCGAAATTGCTCGGCGCGGAACCCGCGCCCCAGCCGCGCCGGATCAATCGTCCGCACGCGGTGTTGCTCAACATTCAGCCGCTGCCTGAGGAAGTCATCCATCAGGAAGTCTCCACGCCCAGCGAGTTGCAGGCGCTGATTCCGTTTGATGGAGAGCGTGCCAAGGACGTCGAGGCTCCTGATGCCTTGCCGTTGCCGGCACTCGATGCCGATTCCGATGAGGAAGAACCGGCTCCGCGCCTGAACTTGAAACTGACGCCGGTGGAACTGCTGCCGCTGGAAGAGGCATTGCCTGGTCAGCCCACTCCTGTGCGACCGCAGTCATCATTGAGGATCGTTCCTCAACTGGAGGCTTTGCCCTCCGAGGAACTGACGGCTCCGCAGAATCCAGCGTCTGATGCACCGGGTGCCGCGCCGTTGGTTGGGCCGGCCGTGAAGTATTGGATTGTCAGCTCACGCTGTTGCCCCCAAAAACAACACAAGTGCGGAGTCAATTGCCGCTTCGTCTGTCACGCGATCACCGAAGACTGCCAAAGCGTGCCGGTGGAATACGAGCAGATGCTGGCGTCGCAAATCCCCGGCGCGCCGACGTGCGTGCTGGTTCATGGCAGCTTCACGCGGATGCAGGACGTCTGGCCGGACGCGGAATGCACCTACAACTGGCTGCGGAATGCCTGCCCGCAAACGCCCATCAACTTCATCTATTACACGTGGCCCAGCGAAGGACCGTTCGCCATTCTGCCTCACAATTACTTGACGACACTGGTACCGAATTTGGACTTCGGCATTCTGGGGCATCGCGCGGAATTGAATGGGTTTTATGTGGCGGACCTGATCGGCGCGTTGCCCGCGACGACCACGGTCAGCTTGATTGGACATAGCTTGGGAGCACGCGCGGTCGTCTCCACTCTGCATCTGTTGGGAGGCGGGACCGTGCGTGGAAAAGCACGTTGGAATCCGACGGATGGCGGGCATCGCATCCGCGTCGTGCTGGCCGCCGCGGCCATCGAACACGATTGGTTGAATCCCGAGGAACGCTTCGGCTGCGCGCTGACTCGAGCCGAGTGTTTGCTGAACCTGCGGAACGAATGCGATCTGGCGTTGTCGATTTATCCGCTACGGCGTCCGTTCTCCAGCCGCGCCTTGGCTCGCACGGGGTTCACACGTAAGGATCAACGCCAACTCGGTGAGCGGCTGGTGCAAGTTTCGGAAGTGGATGTCACGCCGTTGATCGGCAAGGCACACGGTTGGCCCAGCTATTGTCGCCAACAATCCATCGGCAACGTCATCGCGCCGTACGTCTTCTTTGAAGCGGCCAGTGATCCCGCGCAGGGTCAGCCGTAAACAAGTTGGCGAGCGGGGTCCGCCCCCATCCAGCTTGTCTGGATGGAGCGACTGATGTCGTGCTAATGATGTGGTCGGCCAGATCTTTTCTCAGACCCCATCCGCCTTGTGCGGATGGTGAAGAAGATCATTCGGTGATGAACCGCGAAGAATCTGATTCACCATCCGCACGAGGCGGATGGGGTCTGACAGTCGCTCAGGTTTCGGTGGATTAGCTCGCCATCTCGCGCTCCATCGACGCAAGGTCGATGGGGGCGTGGGGGCGTTTCTCGCTCCGAATTCATCTGGACACTTTGCGGCCCGCCGGGCTGTAATCCCCGCCCTTCACCGGCCGCCGGATGCGCGCCAAAAATGTCGTACCAAGGATGGTTTTGCCGTGGATCAATTTGCTCGACTGCTGCCGTATGTCTGGCGACACCGCTCGAAGGTGTACCTGTCGATGTTTTTCGCGCTGGTCGTCGCCTTGCTGTGGGCCGCGACCCTCTCGATGACCTTCCTGGTCGTGAAGGTGCTGCTGCAAGGCCAGAGCTTGCAGTCGTATCTGAACAGCGAAATCCAATCGGCCGAGTCAGAGATCATCAAGCGCGAACAGGAACTGCGCGACTTGGATCAAGAATTGGCGGAATTGGCTTTCAGTGAAGCGTCGATCACCGCGGTTCCGGGTGCGCCGAAATCGAAAAAGGAAGTCAAACTGCTCCAGCAGCAGGACCAAAGACGCCGCCAATTGAGCGTCGCGTCGCACCGATTTGTCGCCGGACAATGGATTCAGCGACGCATGCTCGGCTGGATTCCGGAGGATCAGTTCAATACCTACGCCCTGATTTTGTGTGTGCTGGTCCTCGCGACGGCGATCAAAGGGACGGCGATGTTCATCCAAGACATGCTGGTGGGCAGCGTCGTCGAACTTTCCGTGATGGCGCTGCGAAAGGACTGCTTCCGGCACTCCCTGGATCTGGACTATCAGACGCTGTCGCTGCGTGGCACGGCGGCCCTGATGTCGCGGTTCACGAACGACATCAACATCGCGTCGGATGGACTGAATCTGCTCGGCGGCCGCATCGTTCGGGAACCGCTGAAGGCCGCGACCTGCATCCTGGCGGCGTTTTATGTGAACTGGCAGTTGACGGCGTTGTCGCTGGTCTGTGTGCCGCTGATGGCGGTCACGTTTCATCGCTACGGTCAACTCCTGAAACGGGCCAGCCACCACACGATGGAGCGGATGTCGCGGATCTATAAATCGTTGGAAGAGACCTTTGACGGGATGAAGATCGTGATCGCGTTCAACGGAGCGCGGCGGCACCGGCTGCGGTTCCATCACGAAAACAAAGACTACTATCGGACGTCGATGAAAGTCGTCCGCATCGACTCGCTGACCGGTCCCACGATCGAACTGCTGCTGACGGTGGCGGTCTGCTTTTCGTTGCTGCCGGGCGCGTTTTTGGTGCTGCGGCACGAGGATTCCATTTGGGGGATCAAACTGGCCGCCGGCCCGCTGCAAATTGAAGATTTGTCGGTGCTGTATGTGCTGCTGGCCGGCACGCTCGATCCCATTCGGAAGCTGTCCTCCATTTACTCCAGGCTGAAACGGTCCTCCGCCGCGATCGAACGGGTATTTGAGGTACTGGATTGGAAACCGGCACTCAAACAGGCGCAGCCCGTCCAACTGCTGCCACGTCACGCTCAGTCGATCTGCTTCAAGAAGGTCTACTTCAAGTACGCCTCGACGGAGGAAGCGATCGAGCGGCCCGACGCGCTGACCGATGTGAACTTGAAGATCGCGGCCGGCGAAGTGGTCGTCGTGGTCGGCGAGAACGGCAGCGGCAAATCGACCTTATTGAATCTGCTGCCGAGGTATTACGACCCCGAACGTGGCTCCGTCCAAATCGACGGCATCGACATCCGCCATGTGCGGCTGAGAGATCTCCGCAGCCAGATCGGTGTGGTCACTCAAGAAACGCTGCTGTTCGACGACACGATTTACGACAACATCCGCTACGGCAAATCGGACGCGACTCAGGCGGAGATCCACGCCGCCGCGGAGAAGGCGCACGTCACGCAATTGTTCGATCAACTGCCCGAAGGCTTCGAAACGCGCGTTGGCCCGCGCGGCAGCCGGTTATCCGGCGGTCAGCGGCAGCGCGTCGCACTGGCTCGGGCACTGCTGCGCGATCCGACGATTTTGATTCTCGATGAGGCGACCTCGGCCGTGGACGCGCAAAGCGAGTCGCTGATTCATCAGTGCCTCGGCGATTTTGTGAAAGGCCGGACCGTGTTCCTGATCACGCACTCGGTGACCGCGCAGATTCTGGAGTTTGCGACTCGGATCGTCGTCATGGAGCAGGGACAGCTTCTCGCCACCGGCTCGCACGAGGAACTGTTGCAGTCGTGCCCGGCGTATCAGCGTCTCTATCGCGCTCAAACCAGCGGCCGCGGCGACGACAGCTTGGCCGAGTTCCGCCTCGACGCTCCTGTCACAGGTTCTAACGTGGAAGCCTCGGCGGCCATCGAGCCGCCGCACGTCATCAAATTCGCGCCGACGAATGCAGACGTTGCCAACAACGAGGCGCGTCGCAAGGCGAATTGAGCCGCGCTTGGCGATGATGTCACATCGTTCGTCCGCATCTTGACGGGGAAACGAGCGGTGATCTCGTGCGACTTCGTGATTCGGTTCGCCTCTGAGAATCATGCGCGGAGTGACAGGCCAAGGCGAAGTCGCCGGAGTATCGCGCGATCAAGCTAGACGATCAGAATTCATTTGCTGGTCAGCCGGAAGGCTCCATCCCAATCGGCTGGCGGTTGGTTGTCGGTCGCGGCCATGTGTTCGAGCAAGAATCTCGTGGGTTGATCTAACTCCGCGCGGGGCTGGAGGATTTCGATCGCTTCCGGCCATCGTCCGGCGATGACATGCTCGACCGCCAATTCGTGAGCGGACACGATCGCGGCCGTGAGGTGTGGGGAGTCGATTTCGGGAGGGAGCAATTCGCTGACTTCAACCGCCGTGTCCATGCCCTTGGGGCGGACGCGCGCCAGGCGGCGGACTCGGCCCTCGTCGGGGGGCATCAGGCGGCGGACGAAGTTTGCGGTCGCTTCATCAATGCAGATGTCGACGCCAAACATGCGCGTCATCCCTTCGATGCGCGAGCCTTGATTCACGACGGGACCGAACACTCCGATCTTCGCTTGTTGAGTCGTGCCAACTTGTCCGGCGATCGCTTGCCCATGCGCGATGCCGACGCCGCATGAGAAGCCTTCGAGCAAGCCTTGCTCTTCCAGCGGCAAATGGAAGTTCTGCATGATCGCGAGCGCCGCGCGGCAGGCGGAGATCGGGCCATCCTCAAGCGGTGCGGGCCAGCCCCAGAAGCCGAGTGCGGCGTCGCCTTGGAAATCGGCGATCGAACCGTCAAACGCCAGGATGCCACCGGTCATCGCCGACAGAGCGGCTTTGACACAGTCCAGCAGTGTTTCCAGGTCATCCTGAAGTTTCTCGGACTTGCGCGAGAAGCCCCGCACGTCGCAGAACAGCACAGAGATGTCACGTCGCGAGGGAACCAGGATGTCCGCCGCTCCACCTTTCTTTGTGAGGTTGGCGATGACCTTCGGTGAGAAGAAGGCGGACAACTGAGTGGTCTGTTCTTGCAGTGTCCGCACCGTGCGAATGGCCCCGATCAACTGCGAGACGAGCTGCGTGAAACGGAGGTCGCCCTTCAGATCTTCCTCGGTGACAAAGAGATTCCCTTCGCGGCCGCCGGCTCCCGACACATACAAGCACCATCCCAGGCACGAGGGAGCTGTGATCGGAGCACAGAAGGCCCAGCCGAAACTGCTCGCCATCGTGAATTGGGCTCCCCCCTCGTCCCCGTCACTGACAATGTGCATCGCGCTTTCACCCTGCCGCAATGCTTTCCGCAGCAACCTGCGGCTGGGCATGAACCGGCCTTCAAAGCCGTCTCGCGTCTGGGCACGCATCAGCTTCGGCTTGGGAATCGCCGCATCCGGGTTGTCATGAGCGCGCATGTGGTTCACATCGGACTCTTCAAACAAGGCGACGGCCACTGCGACTGCGGGCGGGATCGCGTCCAGCAGCATGCCGCACAGCATCAGCGCCAAGTCCACATCCGATTTCGATTCCGAGATCATCTGCGGCAGTTTCGAGAGCAATTCCATTTGCCGCACGGTATCGCCGAACGCTACATTCTGAAGGTCGTTCGCCTGGTACGAGTGCTCTTCGACGTCGTCGTTGGAGTCGTCAGTTTCCAGGATCTCCTTGGGTTTGACTTTGGGCGAAGGAGCCGGCAATCGACCGTCGGATTCACGAACGAACTCCAGCCTTTGCCCCGGCTTCGCATTCCGCGACATCCGCTCGACCGCGACAAAGAAACTGGACTGCCCGATGTCAAACTGCTGAGAGCCACCGACGGAAATCTGGCGGTGCAGCGCACCTTTTAATTTGATCGCGTTGCCCGCGTTCGCCAGACAAGCCACCGTCAGCACTCCATCCTTCCAGCACAGATCGGCGTGCTCGCGCGAGATCGTCCGATCCCAGCCAATGGCCCAGCCGTCCGTCGGAGCTCGGCCGATGCGCACGGTCCGACCCTCCACCAACTGCTGCCGAAACTCCTCACCGGCAGGCCCCTGAACGATCAACTCCGCGAGTCTGGATTCTGCGACAGCCATAAGACAACCGCCCGCTGCTTGACGACGTGGATGAGACGATCGCCAAAGCACACCAGAGGCATCAGCCGGTCAGTCTCGTTGTCTTAGCATAGGTTTCAATTCCGCAGGCAACGCGGACCAGTCCGTCAGGAATTGGGGGAAGACGGAGCGAACCTGCGCAATCAGCACGTTTGGAATGATCGTTTCTGCTCGCGGCGATGCGGCGGGCACTTCGCCCGGAGTCACGACCACCACGATCGAAGCCTTGCTGAGCATTCCTGTCCCGTAGGCGCAGGGCGCGGGAACCACCCCGACGAGCAAGATGGCGGAATCTATACTCCGAGCGGCTAGATTTGACACATTTGTCGCTGTGGCCGATGTAACCCGAAGCGTCAGCGAGGGTGTGTTTTACGACCCTCGCTGACGCTTCGGGTTACATGTCAGATTGGCCCGCGAGAGGTATATTCAACACACCCTCAGGGCTTTAGCGATGGGCGATGAACCATCGCGGCGCGCGAGGCTGGCCCACCGTTCCAAACCCGGATGTCCCCTTCCAAACTCCCTGATGCAATGGTGCCGCCGTCTGGGCTGACAGCGATCGAAAACACTTGGCGGGGATGGCCGGTCAGCGGGGCGATCAATTCGCCAGTGGGGATGTCCCAAAGCTTCAACTGCCGATCGCGGCCACCGGAGATCAGCGTTTGACTTCCCGGCAGCACCGCCAGCGCGTTGATGCGAGCCGTGTGTCCCTTGATGACGTGGCGCAGGCGATGTGCGAGCACGTCCCACAAATGAATCTCTCCGATGTTCGTGCCAATCGCGAGCACACGCCCGGCCTCGCAGAATTGCAGCGCCGACGGTTCGGATTTCAATGGGATTGATGGCTCGCGAGCCGTGCCGCTGGTGGCATCGAACAGTTCGACACCGTTGTCCGAAGCGACGACGAGCAGTCGATCATCCGCCGAGAACAGGAGCGCATTCACCTTGCCTTCGCGTGCCGGCAGTTCCAGCGGCGGTTGATCCCAATCGGTCGCGCGGTAAATCCGAATCGAACCGCGGCGAGTGGCCACCGCCAGTCGTTGACCCGACGGCGAGAATTGCACGGCGAGAGCTCCCGTGGGCGGTACCGGCAACTCGCGAACGACAGCCTGCGAATCGACATCCCACAGAACGACATGGGGACCGCCTCCCGCGCCCGCCAGCAGTCTCCCTTTGGGCTGGAAGGAAATGCTCTTGGCAGCGCGTGACTGTCCGTCAGCAAATGCTTGAGACTCACCTGTTTCCAGGTTCCAGATTCGCGGCTGCCCGGTGTCGTACGCGGCGACGAGTCGTGTGCCATCCGGAAGGAATTCGAGATCACGAACAGGGCTGTCGTGCCACAAGATGGTCGGTGTGGTCAAACCTTCCAGCTTCAAGAGTGTGACCGACCCGTCGCCGCTGCCGATGACGAGCGACTTCCCGTTCGCAGACCGAGCCAGCGACCCTGATGTCAGACCGTGCGTGTGGAGCGTGCGGATTTCCTGTTTCCGATTGGTATCGAAAAAGTGCAATCGCCCATCGGTCGCGCTCACCATCAGCAGAGGCGTTTCGGCGAGGAACTCCAGTTCGTCGATCCGCCCCCAGACCGATTTGTGGACGGACTGCGTCGTTTCTCCGAAGGACTGAATCGTCAGCGTACCGTGGTAGTCCCCGGTGATAACGAGTTGCCCATCGTCGGAGAGGGCCAGTGCTTCGAGAGCGGGGTTGGATTCGATTTCCAAGTCGGGCGTCGGCGACTCTTTGAAACGGTCGAGATCCCACACGCGCAGATGGCCATCCTCTGTCGCGACGATGATCTTTTTGCCGTCCGTTGTGAAGCGCACATCTTTGGTGGGGCCTCGTTTGCCGGTCGGGATTTCTGCCAGCAAAGTTCCGTTGGCCGCCTCCCAGATTCGAACCGCTCCGGAACTGCCCGCCGCGAGCAGTCGTTTGCCATCGGGAGAGAAGCGGACCAGGATCACCTGCGGACCATGCTGCATCTGTTTCATCACGCGGCCGTCTTGCAGCGGGTTCCACACGCGGACGAATCCGTCGCTCGAACCAGACGCGAGGTGCATCGTCGTGGGCGAGAAATCAATGGTTTGGAAAATCACCGTGTCATCCACAACCAGCGTCCGTACCAAATCACCCGTGCGCGCATCCCACACGCGAATTTGTCGGTCACGTCCGATGGATGCGCAGATGCCTCCGTCGCGCGAGACAGCGACATCGGTCACGGTATCGCCGTGGTTCGCGACCGGAATCAGAGGAGCGGTTAGCCGGTCGTAGTAGTTCCACTCGAAACCGCGCAGCCGCGCCATTTCGGGATCGGCGGTTACGCGGCGGAGCATCTCGCGAACTCCGGCAATGTCGCCGTTGCCGAGATGCACCGACGTCAGATTCATCTGCGAACGGTACAACGCGTGCCGAGAGGCCGAGGCATTCCGCTCGGCCTGACGCCAGAAGAAAATGACGCCGAGCAATCCGAAGCTCAGACTGAGGAACAGCGCGGCGACCAACCCCGCCACGACAGGACGCATACGGCACCAGCGCCATGTCCGCTCCAGCCGCGAGATCGGGCGGGCGCGGATCGGCTCACCTGCGGCGAAACGCGCCAGTTCCTCGGCCAATTCCAGGACCGACGGGTATCGTTTGCCAGGCTCGCGCTCCAGACACTTCAGGCAGATCGTTTCGAGATCTCTCGGAAGCGAAGGGTTGAGCGTTCGCGGGGTCGGCGGATCCTGATTCACCTTCTGGGCCAAGAGAGCACTCACGGTTCCGCGGAAAGGAACGTCACCGGTCAACATCTCGAACATGATCACGCCGAGCGCATACAGATCCGACCGGGGATCGGTCTCGCGCGTCTTGCCGCTGGCCTGTTCGGGCGACATGTACTTCGCGGTGCCGACCACCTGGCCTTCGCTGGAAATCGTGACATCGGCATTGAGCCGCTTGGCGAGGCCGAAGTCGGTCACATACGGTTGCCCGTCTTGATTGAGCAGGATGTTGGCCGGCTTCACATCCCGATGCACGACCCCCTGCTGATGTGCGTAGTGCAGCGCTTCCGCGATGCGCGTCAGCAGATCAATCGCCCGCTCGACCACCGGCTTCCCCGCCGACAAGAAATCACGCAACGTCAGCCCGTCGATGAACTCACTGGCGATGAAGACCTGATCTCCCTCCAGGCCGACTTCATAAATCGAGACAATATGCGGGTGCCGCAGGCTCGCCGCCGTTTTGGCCTCGAACAGCAGGCTCATCGTTTCTTGATCGCGCGACCGCGGCAGTTTGAGCGCGACCTGCCGGCCGAGGTTGATGTCCTCCGCCAGCCAGACGTCCCCCGCGCTTCCTTGCCCCAGCATCCGGATCAACGTGAAGTGACCGACTCGCGCCTGCGTTCGCGGTTCCTGCATCGACTGATAGGCGATCGTCGGATCCTGATTCCCCGGAATCGGCACCGTGCCACAATTCGGGCAAGAGACGCTCGCCAGGTTCGGCAGCAATCCGGCACCGCCCCCATCAGGGACTTCCAGAAGCCGGTCGCACATCGGACACCGAACGGTCATGGCGGGCATCGTGTCACCGACCTCGTCAATGTTTCGTGTCGCGTGTTTCAGTGCCCCAAGATGCCCGGCTTTTCTGAAGAGCTGGGCATCGGAACTTCAAACGGCCCCGCTACCGTCTCTCAAGCCAGAAGCTCCAGGCTCCGCTGTTAGTTCGGCACTCGTCTGCGCAGACGTACCGGGGACGAGTTGCGGGCCGGTTTTGTGTTCGTCGAGGATGCGTTTGAGGTGGACTGCGTCCATAACCTCGATTTCCAGCAGTTCCTTGGTCATGTGTTCGAGGACTTCGCGGCGTTCGTTGAGGATGTCGAGGGCGATGGTGGCGGACTCGTCAATCAGACGGCGGACTTCCAGGTCGATTTCGCGGACGGTGTCTTCGCTGTGAACCGCGTCGCCGGGAGCGGGCGTGCCCAGGAACGGCGAGCGACGCGCTTCGCTGTAATAAACGCGGCCGAGCTTCTGGCTCATGCCGAACTCGGTGACCATGCGGCGGGCGATGTCGGTCGCGCGTTGCAGATCGTTTTGTGCTCCGGTCGACGTTTCCTTGAAGACGATCTGCTCGGCGGCGATGCCTCCCAGCAGAACGCAGATGCGGTGATGCAGATCGGTCTGCGTGGCCAGCGAGCGGTCGTCTTCCGGACGCTGCATCGTGTAGCCGAGTGCTCCGAGGCCGCGTGGGATGATTGAGATCTTGTGGACCGGATCAGTGTGTGGCAGGCTGCACGCGACCAGCGCGTGACCGCATTCGTGATAGGCCACGCGAATCTTTTCATCCTCCGGAATGATGCGCGTTTGCTTTTCGAGTCCGGCGACGACACGGTCGATCCCTTCCTCGAACTCGTGCATCGTGACGAACTTTTTGTCGGCGCGAGCCGCCAGCAGCGCGGCTTCGTTGACGAGGTTTGCCAAATCGGCTCCGACGAAGCCCGGCGAAATCCTCGCCAGTCGCGAGATATCGACGCTGTCGTCGACTTTCACTTTTTTCATATGCACTTTGAGGATCGCCTCGCGGCCGCGGATGTCCGGTCGATCGACGAGCACATGCCGATCGAAACGTCCGGGGCGGAGCAGGGCGGGATCGAGCGTTTCCGGTCGGTTCGTCGCGGCCATCACGATTACGCTTTGATCGGAACCGAAACCGTCCATCTCGACCAGCAGCGCGTTGAGCGTTTGATCCCGTTCGTCGTGCCCGCCGGGCATCCCGCTGCCGCGCACTTTGCCGATGGCGTCGAGTTCGTCGATGAAGATGATCGCGGGCGAACGTGTGCCCGCCTGTTGGAACATGTCACGCACGCGCGCTGCACCGACGCCGACGAACATTTCGACGAAGTCCGAACCGCTGAGGCTAAAGAACGGCACGCCCGCTTCACCGGCGACCGCCTTGGCCAGCAACGTCTTGCCCGTGCCCGGCGGCCCGACCAGCAACACGCCACGCGGAATCCGTCCGCCGAGGGCCTGATACTTTTGCGGAGTCTTGAGGAACTCGACGACTTCTTTCAATTCCTCGACCGCTTCGTCGATGCCGGCCGCATCAGCGAACGTGACTTTGACATCTTCCTGAGCGAACAGCTTGCCGCGACTGCGGCTGAACGACATCGCCGCTCCCGGCCCGCCGAGCCGTCGCAACATAAACAGGAAGAACACCAGGAACAGCACCATGAAGAGCATGTAGGGGATGACTTCGAGCCACACCGAAGCGGACTTCGCCGAGCCGCGTGGGATGCCGGCTTGTTCGAGCAAATCAATCAGCAGCTTCTGATCCGGCTCCCACAAATTGGTGGTTGGCACCAAGTACAGCTTCGTGTCCTTTTGCGACACGGCGTCCTTCTCGGCCGACTGCGATTGAAACGTAATGTAGCCACGTTCAAAGACCAGTTCGTGGACGTTGCCTTTGTGGTATTTCGGTCCGTCGGGTTTGGCCGGATCGACTTTCAGGCCATCCATGAACTCGCTGAACGTGAGCGGTGTCGGGGTGCGCGGCCGGCCCAGAAACGAGGTGGCGAGCGCGGCCAGCACCAGGCCGAGCATCAAATACCAAAACAAGTTCCCCGACGACGGACTCTTCTCCGGTCGCTTGGAGGGATTGGAATTCGAGCCGGACGGAGGTGGCGCGACCGGAGGCGGAGCATCGGAATTCGACATGGTGAGCAATGCGGCAGGCCGAGTCGGCACAACAGGAATTAAGCAGATGTTGATCGGAATGTACGGCCCTGCGCGCAAACCGGTCAACCACGTGTTGAGCCTGCGTAAAGTAACCCGAAGCGTGAGCGAGGGTGGGGTGCTTCATCGACAATGATGATGCCACCATGCGTCGGCGAAGCGTTCGCCCTTGCTCGCGCTTCGGGTTACTTTGTCGCCGGTTGCGACCGGGTTGAGTCACCCGGAAAACGGTCTTTTGCGGATCTGACCCGGTCGCTACATTCCGCCCCGCTTCGCAGAGCCAGGACGCGGAAATTGCCGGTCGATTCGATTCACGATCGCGTGTGGCTCTCGAATCTCAGACACGAACGCGGCACGGATGCCGCACTGAAATTGTTTTCGGCGGAAGGGAGTCTGCCATGCCGTATGAGACGTTGCGGTTCATTCATGCGGCGCGTCTGTCTGTCGAGCATCCGTTAAGCGACACCGGAACGATCGCTCCGGAATTGCGCGGGCTGACACGCGGCGCGACGACGCAGGCATTGCGAAACCTCGTGGCCGCGTGCCTCGAACACGACATTGATTTCTTGCTGCTCACTGGCGACACGGTGCACAGTTCCGACTTCAGCATCAAAGCGCGCGTCGAACTGCGGCGCGGTTTTGAGCAACTCGCCGACGCCGGCATTCAAGTCTTTCTGGTCCCCGGCGCGAACGATCCCGCGTCGCTGTGGGATGAGTTCCCGGAACTCCCCAGCAACGTCACCGTTTTTCGGCCGGAGTCTGACGATCCTGTCGCCGTGTTGCGCGATGGCTCGGTGATCTCCTCGATCCGTGCGTTGAGCTGGCGGCAATCGTGGTTTGCCTGGGACGACGAAGAGCCTCACGCTGACCGCACACAACGCCGAGCCAAAGAAGCGGACGATGCCGAGAATTCTTTCGACCACATCGAGCCGAAAAACAGTGCGCTGATTGAGGAGAGCGACGATCCCGAACTCGACGGCAGCGAGTCGCTGGCGGAGAGCGAATCCGGGCCTCCCGCACGGCGTGAGATTCGCCGAGTGCATTCCCCCGCCGATTTGCGGCCGAATCATTTCGCCATCGCCATCGTGCGCGATGGCGTCGATCAACCGGGCCTCGATCCGCAAGCGGATTATCTGGCGGTGGTCGGCGGCCGCGAGCGAACGACCTCAAAAGGCTCCGACTGGCTGATGCACTTTCCTGGCGGCGCGCAAGGGTTGTCTCCGAACGAGTCGGGGTTGCACGGCTGCTCGCTGGTGGATCTCGACAGTGATGGCGTGATCCGTTGCCGTTTTTTGCCGACCGCGCCGGTGCGCTGGGAAAACTTCGAGCTTCCGGTCGATGCGGAGACGACGTTTCAACAGTTGGTGTCCCGTGCTCAAGCCGCCTGCCGTGACCTGTGCGGCGTCACGTCGAAACCTGTCGAGCAGGGGCGGTTGGTCGCGGAGTACGGTGATGCGGCGGACGATTCGGATCGCCAATTCAACGACGACCTCTGTAGCCCGACCCCTTGTGGGTCGGTTGATCCCTGCAATTTGAATGAATCATCCAGGCCACAAGGGCCTGGGCTACAGCAACCTGCTCTGCACGCTCAAGCCTGCTTCCTGCGTTGGACGATTTGCGGTCACGGTCCGTTGTTCGAGGCACTGTTTCGCGAACCAATGCAGGCGGAACTGATCGAGTGGCTCGACGATGACGTGCATTGGCCGCTGGAGATCCCGCGACAACATCTCTTCCGCCTGGTGGCCTCGGAATTGGCCGTCACGCGCGCGGAGTCGGACGAAGATGAGCAGCTCGACGTCCCCACCGAATACTTTTGGCGAGTCGATCAAGCGCAAGTTGTCGGATCATCCGCCTGGAGCGATCTGGGTGGAGATTCGGCGATGGAACGAGAACTCTTCACTCGCATTCAAGGCGCCAATCCAAGCTGTGATGCGTCGGTCGTATTCAGCTTGGCTCGCCGACGCGGGTGGAAATGGTTCCGTGGAGCACACACTTAACGCAATTCACCACAATTGTGAGCGGCACGGCGCTAGCCGCCGATGACCGGTGGCTAGCGCCATCCCGCTCAAACAAAGTCAGGTCGGGCAAGAATGCCCGACCTACACGAGTCGCACAAGGATGAGCACTCGATGAAGATCACTGGTCTGGAAATCGAACAATTTGGTCCCTGGAGCGAGCTGTCGTTGCCGATCGCACAGGACGGTTTGACGGTCATCTCCGGCGCGAACGAGTCCGGCAAGTCGGCCTTGCGGCGGTTCATTCGCGGAGTGCTCTTCGGCTTTGCCGCCGAAGAAGCGCACGGCGTTGAGCCGTGGTCGCGGCGACGGCCGAGCATCGGCGCGTTGCGTGTGCGGCATCGCGGACGATTGCTGGAGATTCGCCGAGCCACTCACGATGGCGGTCAGGGATCAGTTTCGTCGCGCTGGCTTGCGCCGGCGAATGCACCAGCGGCACACGGCAACAGCTTGATCGAACACTGTGATTGGGAGATCGAAGACGATGTCGAATCAACGAGCTCTCTCGAAGAAGCTCCGACGACGCTGCCGCTGACCGACGCGCTGAGCGACCTGCTCGGCGACTTGCCGGAAAAGCTATTCGACCAAATCTACTCGTTGGGATTGCGCGAGCTGCACGAATTGTCGAATCTGGCGGACGATCAGGTCGCGCGAGCGATTCATGGCGAGACGCTCGGCCCCTTCGGACAAACGCTGCTCGGCGCGCGAGACGAAATGTCCGACGACGCGGCACGGCTTTGGGATACCGCGCGCCAGAACGCGCTGCCGCAGTTGCTGACCCGGTACGAACAACTCAGCGGACAGATCGCGACACAAGAAGTCCGACTGCAACGGTACGGAGAAGTTGTCCGGCTGCGTCGGCATCACGAGCAACGGCTCGCGGAACTGCAATCGCGTCGGTCGCAAGTTCAGGAATCACTGCGCGGCTTCACGCACATCGAGCGTGTCTGGATGCCGTGGCAGCGGCTGCGAAACTTGCAGGCCGAGTTGCTGCGTCTGCCGCGGATCGACGACTTCCCGGAAGGGGGCATCGCGCGATTCGATCTCATCGAACAGGAATTGCAGACGGCCTTGAAGTGCCGCGAGGCGCTGATTGGTGAGGCGAAGCAGTTCCATCGCGATGCCAAGAAGGTCTCCGTGCCGCGCGACCTGCGGCGTTGCTCAGTCGCGATGCGCGGGCTCCTCGATCAGCGCGAACACACCGGCCGAGTGGAAGAGCGGGCGCGGGCCGTGCATGCGACCGCCAAGTCGAAGAAGGAAATCCTCGACGCGGCTGTCCAATCGCTTGGCGCGGACTGGACCGTTGCGAAACTGGAAGCGTTGGACACGTCAGTCGCGGCGCATTACCGGCTGGTCGAGAAGGCTCGGCTATTCCGCCGCGCGGTCTCGAAGCGCAACAAATGGAAGCAGCGGCTGATTCACTTGTCACAGCTTTGCCAGCAGCAATCGGACGAACTGGACGCCGCCGCCAAAAAACTGGACGGCCTCAGCTTGGAAGGGGCGTTGCGCCGCGCACGACAGCAACGTGCCACGCCGCTCGCGATCCCGATCGCGCGGGCCGTCTCCACGATCAGCACCGACGATCCGGAGATCGAGCATCTGCATTCGCGGATCATCGAACTCGAACAACGCCGCGTCAGCATCTCGCGGCAACTCGAACGCTTAGAGCCGCGGCTCATCCTGCCGCAGTGGGTGTTGGGAGTGCTCGGCTTCTTCGCGGTTGGCGGGATCGTGCTGGCGCTGTTGGGATTGGCAACCGGTTTCTCGTCGAACGCGATTGCCGGCGCGGCATACGCGCTGCTCGGCACCGTCTGCGGCGGATTAGCGTTGTCGCTGAAGCTGCACTTCGAGCAACAGGTTCGCGACAGCCTCGACGCGATGAACGATGAACTCCGCGAGAACGAAGCCCGCTTGCGCGAGGCGCGCGAGACGTGGCAGACGCTGACCGGCGTTGAATCTCAAATTTCAAATCTCAAATCTCAAATCTCAAATCTCAAATTTGAAACTTCAAATCCCGAATCTCAACTCGCTTCTGGGTCAGGCGAGCAGTCCGTTGGTTTGAACGCCAACGGACTGCTTTCTCACTCGAACCGAGAGGACGAAGTCACCGTTGAGGAACTCGAACGTCTGATCGAGTTGAAGCGTGAGTTCGCCAGCAATCAACAGAAGCGTGCTCCGCGGCGCGACCGGCACGAGGCGGCGGCTCAGGAGTTGACGACCGCGCGGCAAGCCTGGTGCGAAACGCTCAAACAACTTGGGTTGCCGGAAAGCGTCCGCGTTTCCGAGACATTTGATCTGTGGCAGCGACTGGTCGCGGCGAATGAATTGCTCAAAGCGTTTCAAACGGTCGAGGCTGACTTCAAACGGCATCTCGAAACCGTGCAGACGACGCGCAGCCGCATCGTCGAGGTTCTGCATCGACTGAACCGCCGCGATCTCGAACAGCGAACGACGGCCGAGGTCTTTCAGGTTTGGGACCAGGATCTCCAGCAATTGACGGCGACGTTGCAGGAGCGTTTGCGCTTGCGCCGCGAAGAACGCCGCCGCCGAGCCGAAGCGGCGGAGTACTTGGAGAAGATCGACGACTTGCGATTGCAGCGATCTGCATTGCTGCGACAAGGCTGCGCGACCGACCGCGGCGACTACGCACGCCGAGCGATCATTGTCGAACGCCACGAGCAACTGCTCGACCAGATGGACGCGACGAAAGAAGAACTGGCCGAAGTCGGACGCACGAATCCCGAACTGGCGATCGTCGAAGATGATCTCCTGCGGTTTGATGCCAGTCAGCACGCCGCCACGCTGACCAATTTGCGGCACGAAGCTCAGGAGATTGACGACGAGATCGAACAACTCCACGAGGAGCTGGGTCGCGCGCGGCAGGAGATCGAACAACTCGAAGCGGATGACGAGCCGTCCGACTGGCTGCTGGACCGCGAGATCGTCCGCTCGCAAATCACCGCCGTCGCGGAAGAGTGGCTGGCCGACGAATGGACCGGCCAGGCGCTCGACGGCATTCGGACACGCTACGAGCGCATTTGTCAGCCGGGCATCTTGGCCGCGGCCTCGCGTTACTTCTCGCGGCTGACGTCCGGCAAGTACCGCACGCTGTGGACCCCGCTGCGGCATCGTTCGCTGCGAGTCGATGACGCGACCGGCACGACGTGGTGCTTGGATCAACTCAGCGGCAGCACGCGCGAACTGTTGTTGCTGGCGATTCGACTCGCACTGATCGACGACTTCAGCCGCCGCGGCCTCGACCTGCCGTTGCTGTTGGATGATGTGCTGCTGACGCTCGACCCGGCACGGGCCGCGGTCGCGGCCGGCGAACTGGTTGAGTTCGCTCAGCGTGGCCATCAAGTGCTGTTCTTCACCTGCCATCCGCACCTGACCAGCTTGTTCACGAACGCGGGCTGCGCGAATCTGCGGCTCAGTCAGTTCTCAACTGCGGAGCGGTTGGCAGGGTAAGTCGGACTGCGTCGTGCGACGGATGCCCTGGGATTTCGAGTCACGCCCCCTTGGAGCAGAGTCACGTCGTGTGACTCGTGATTGGCCTTCCGCGCAGGGCGTGTTGAGAGTGCTGCCCGCATCTCGGCCCCGGTTTTGTCCGTCGGCGATTTCCTTGCGATGGGAAACCAACGAGGACCAGCATTCTGGAAATGGCTCGCGAGCGAGTCGAAGAGTTTGCGCAGCGAGTGACGACCCTTGTCCCGCGAATCCATGAACTGGCCAGCGTCTCGTCGTGTCGCATTGAGCGCCGATGTGTTCCGCGATCGTCGTGCTGATCACGACGCGATCCGCGCCCGTATCGACCAAGCCGTATGAGAAAAGCTCCCCCGTTTTCCCAAGGAGATGAATGGGAATCTCCGGCCGATAGATTTTGGTGCTGCCATCCAGCGGCGACTTGGGGATGTCGTAGCGCTCATCGACGTCGCTCCGCCCGAAAATGACCGCGTCCCAATGTGACACCCTCCGCCACCCTGCTTGTCAGGGTGGTTCCCGCGCTCTGCAGCTACGGGCCAGGAACGCTCAGCAAGGCTTCGATCGGGGCGTCTTTCTGCTTTTCCGCGCCGTAGCTGCAGAGCGCGGGAACCACCGGGACAAGCCCGGAGGCATTATTGGCGTTGGGGGAGTTTCGGCTCGATCGCGCGAGACTCTGGCGACTGCCCCTTGGCCTGCCACTCCGCGAACGACAGCGTGCGGAGCTTCAGATTCGCATCCAAGGTCATCGCACTGCGAACTTCCAACTCCAAGATCCGCTCGGCGGGTGTCAACATTGCCAATGGATCGACGGCCTCTCCCCCCCGCTGACCTTGTGTCAGCGGTTGACGGGTTTCTGCGCTACGGGCGGAAGGGATTCGGGGGAAGTCTCGGTAGCGCAGAAACCCGCGAGCCGCTGAGGCAAGCTCAGCGGGGGAGGTGCTTCTCGATCGCGCGATACTCTGGCGACTTCACCTTGGCCTGCCACTCCGCGAACGACAGCGTGCGGAGATTCAGATTCGGATCCAACGTCGTTTCGTATCGAAGCTCCAACTCTCAGCACCAAAGGTGCGTCACTCGATAGCCCAGGCCAACGGCCTGGGGCGACGGATCAACAATATTCCGTCAGCCCCAACGGGGCGAAAATCGTTTTCAGGACATCGAGTTTCGCCCCGTTGGGGCTGAGGAGTTGTCCTCGTCCGCAAACCCAGGCCGTTGGCCTGGGCTATCGAGTCACACACCTTCGGTGCTGAAACAGTTCAATCGGCAGTTGGTTTCGTGAGTCGTTGAGCCTGCGGCCGTTGGGGGAGTTTCTGCTCAATCGCGCGATACTCCGGCGACTGCACCTTGGCCTGCCACTCCGCGAACGACAGCGTGCGGAGTTTCAGATTCGCATCCAAGGTCATCGCACTGCGAACTTCCAACTGCAATTTCCGCTCGGCAGGTGTCAACATCGCCAATGGATCGACGGCATCCCACAACCGCGTGGTAACCGGTCAGGGGTCAGGTCTTCAAATTTCATTTTTGGTTTCGCGAATTCGGTGCGATATGAATTGGAATGGCGATATGGAACGAGAGTCGGGGGTGGATTGTGTGGCCAAAAATGAAATTTGAAGACCTGACCCCGGCTAAGGGCGTTGGGGGAGTTTCTGCTCGATCGCGCGATACTCTGGCGACTGCACCTTGGCCTGCCACTCCGCGAACGACAGCGTGCGGAGATTCAGATTCGCATCCAACGTCATTTCGTATCGAAGTTCCAACTCTCAGCACCAAAGGTGCGTCACTCGATAGCCCAGGCCAACGGCCTGGGGACACGGATCAACAACATTCCGTCAGCCCCAACGGGGCGAAACTCGTTTTCAGGACATCGAGTTTCGCCCCGTTGGGGCTGAGGAGTTGTCCTCGTCCGCAAACCCAGGCCGTTGGCCTGGGCTATCGAGTCACACACCTTCGGTGCTGAAACAGTTCAATCGGCAGTTGGTTTCGCGAGTCGTTGAGCCTGCGGGCGTTGGGGGAGTTTCTGCTCGATCGCGCGATACTCTGGCGACTGCACCTGAGCCTGCCACTCCGCGAACGACAGCGTGCGGAGTTTCAGATTCGCATCCAAGGTCATCGCACTGCGAACTTCCAACTGCAAGATCCGCTCGGCGGGTGGGTGGCCCAGCTTCGGAGAAGCTGGGTGCCGAAGGCACAAGAAGCTCCAGTGGGAGCGTCAAACTGGATTCGACACGGTTTCCTGATTCGATACCGATCTGAGTTTCTTGTGCTGCGCACCCAGCTTGAAACAAGCTGGGCCACCCGCGCCGTAACCGGTCAGGGGTCAGGTCTTCAAATTTCATTTTTGGCTTCGCGAATTCGGCGCGATAGGAATTGGAATGCCGATGTGAAACGAGAGTCGGGGGTGGATTGCGGTGCCAAAAATGAAATTTGAAGACCTGACCCCGGCTGCGGAGGCGTTATTTGCGTTGGGGGAGTTTCTGCTCGATCGCGCGATACTCTGGCGACTGCACCTTGGCCTGCCACTCCGCGAACGACAGCGTGCGGAGATTCAGATTCGCATCCAACGTCTTCGCACTGCGAACTTCCAACTCCAAGATCCGCTCGGCGGGGGTCAACATCGCCAATGGATCGACGGCATTCCACAACCGCACCGTCTTGTCATTGCTCCAGGTCAACACACGCGACTCGTCCCGGCTGAACTGCGCGCCGTTCACGCCGCCGTCATGTTTGAATGTCTGGAGCGGCTCGGGTTTGGTCACGTCCCACAAGCGCGCTTCACCGTTGCTGACACCAAGGCTCCAGGTCAGCACGCGCGACTCGTCCCGGCTGAACTGCGCGCCGTTCACACGGCTGTCGTGTTTGAAGGTCTGGATCGGCTCGGACTTGGTCACGTCCCACAACCGCGCCGTCCCATCACCGCTCCAGGTCAGTACATGTGACTCGTCCCGGCTGAACTTCGCGCCGTTCACGGTGTCATCGTGTTTGAAGCTCTGGATCGGCTCGGTCTTGGTTACATCCCACAACCGCGCCTCACTCGTTATCGAAAACAGTTGACCGCTCCAGGTCAGCACGCGCGACTCGTCGCTGCTGAACTGCGCGCCCATCACAGCCTGGTCGTGTTTGAAGGTCTGGATCGGCTCGGAGTTGGTCACATCCCACAACCGCGCCGTCTTGTCACCGCTCCAGGTCAACACACGCGATACGTCGCGGCTGAACTGCGCGCCGTTCACAGCCTTGTCGTGTTTGAAGGTCTGGATCGGCTCGGTCTTGGTTACGTCCCACAACCGCGCCGTATTGTCCCGGCTCCAGGTCAGCACGCGCGACTCATCCCGGCTGAACTGCGCGCCGAGCACACCGCTGTCGTGTTTGAAGGTCTGGATCGGATCGGTGTTGGTCACGTCCCACAACCGTGTCGTACTGTCATCGCTCCAAGTCAGGACGCGCAACTCGTCACGACTGAACTGTGCGCCGAGCACACTGCTGTCGTGTTTGAAGGTTTGGATCGGCTTGGGGTTGGTCACGTCCCACAACCGCGCCGTATTGTCCCGGCTCCAGGTCAGCACGCGCGACTCGTCGCGGCTGAACTGTGCGCCTATCACAGCCTTGTCGTGCGTAAGGGTCCGAAGCGGCTCGGGCTGGGTCACGTCCCACAACCGCGCCGTCTTGTCACCGCTCCAGGTCAGTACATGTGACTCGTCCCGGCTGAACTTCGGGCCGTTCAACCCGCTATCGTGTTCGAAGTTATAAACGGACTCCAGTTTGCTCACGTCCCAAAACCGCACGTCGCCGTGTTCTGATAACGGATTACCGCTCCAGGTCAGCACGCGCGATTCGTCCTGGCTGAATTGCGCGCCTCTCACATCGTCGTCGTGTTTGAAGGTCTGGAGCGGTTCGGACTTGGTCACGTCCCACAACCGCGCCGTCTTGTCATTGCTCCAAGTCAGCATGCGTGACTCGTCTCGGTTGAACTGCGCGCCCAATACAGGGCTGTCGTGTTTGAAGGTCCAGAGCGTTTTGGGCTCGGTCATGTTCCACAACCGTGCTGTATTGTCACCGCTCCAGGTCAGCACGGTTGACTCGTTCCGGCTGAACTGCGCGCCAAGTACAGAACCTTCGTGTTTGAAGGTCTCAATCGGATCGGGCTTCGTCACGTCCCACAACCGCGCCGTCCGGTCCTCGCTCCAAGTCAGCACACGCGACTCGTTCTGGTTGAACTGCGCGCCGTACACATCGCGGTCGTGTTTGAAGGTCTGGAGCAGATCGGGCTTGGTCACGTCCCACAACCGTGCCGTCCAGTCACCGCACCAGGTCAGCACGCGCGACCCGTCCCGGCTGAACTGCGCGCCATGCACTTGGTTCTCGTGTTTGAAGACCTGGAGCGGCTCGGTCTTGGTCACGTCCCACAACCGTGCCGTCTTGTCATTGCTCCAGGTCAGCACGCGCAACTCATTTTGGCTGAACTGCGCGCCTGTCAAATAGTCGTCGTGTTTGAAGACCTGGAGCGGCTCGGTCTTGGTCACGTCCCACAATCGTGCCGTCTTGTCAGTGCTCCATGACAGCACGCGCAACTCGTCCCGGCTGAACTGCGCGCCCTTCACACGGTCTTCGTGTTTGAACGTCTGGAGTGGCTCCGTCTTGGTCACGTCCCACAACCGCACCGTCTTGTCCCAGCTCCAAGTCAGCACGCGCGACTCGTCCCGGCTGAACTGCGCACCCCTCACACGGTCTTCGTGGTTGAACGTCTGGACTGGCTCGGGCTTGGTCACATCCCACAACCGCACTGTCTTGTCTTCGCTCCAGGTCAGCACGCGCGACTCGTCCCGGCTAACGACACAGCCGATAACGGGTCCGTCATGAGCCCAAGTGCGCACATAACGGCGATCAACCGCGCCAGCCGCATGTGCTTCGGAACGCAGAAATGCCTTGTCGGCTGCGGTGGATTGATTCGTCACAATCTGATCAAGCGACTGCGCGCCACGCAGGAAGAGGTGTGATGCTCGAATTGGATCGGGATCTTTAGAGTCTCGGATGTTGACGGCCAGTCGCCAGTAGTGATTCGCGTTTTCTCGTAACGCAGCGGCTTGTTGTTTTTCGGCGGTCTCTTGTGCCTCTTTCGCTTTTTGAGCTTCGACTTGAACGGCGGTTTTGGCTTTGGATTCTTCGGTCTTGGCGTCGAGGGCGGCGTTGCGTTCGGTGTTGATCCAGAGGGCGGCGAGGATGGCGATCAGGGCGGCGGTCAGGCTCATGGTCAGGGCGGTCGTGCGGATCAAACGCTGGCGGCGGGATTCGGATTGGCGGTGAGTGATGGAACGCTCGATGTAGTCCGTCGTCTCAGCGAGCAGCAGCGGGCGGGCTTCTCTCAGGAGCACTTGGCCTTCTTCCAACGGGAGGCCGGTGGGGAGCAAGAGGCTGGCGTGCTGGCCTTGGGAAGCCCAGCGGTGTTGGCTGTGTTCGACTCGGGCGCGGAGACGGAGGTGCTCGCGATTGGACGTGACCCACTGCGCGATGCGGTCCCAGCGGCGCAGCAAGGCTTCGTGAGCGAGACTGACGACCGGCACATCGCCCTGCCGATCCGTGGTCAGGAACCGCGCGGCGATCAGGCGGTCGATCAGTTGTTGCTGCGCGGTCGGTGGGTCGCTGCGTTCGGGGAGCGGTGTCCGACGCCGGACGGCCGACTGCTCGCCCGCCACATCGACGGTGACCAGCAGCGGCAGAAGCTCAGGCAGTGCTTCGCGGGCGGGCTGCGGCAGTTGTTGGAAGATCTCTTCGGCCCGTTGGCCGAGTGCGCCTTCCACACCTCCGAGGGCTTCGTAGGCGGCGAACGTCAACAGGGCTGCTGATCCAGACCGCCTCTGGCCTTGTGCCAGAGGTTCCCGCGCTCTGTCGCTAGCCGTCGTCGCTGTTGGGGAAGTCTGTAGCGGCAGAGCGCGGGAACCACCGGGATGAACCCGGTGGCGTGATGAATCGTCGTTGGACCGCAGCCGGTACAGTTCGGACAGCGCGTATTGCAACAACGGCAACACCGTTGGATCACGAGCCGCGTCCTGCAAGATGATTTCATCCAGCGAACGGTTTGTTTGCTCTTGCCGCTCGAACGTCAGACCGGCCAAACGGGCGGGTTCGACGATCAATCGCTGTAAGGCGGCGGCGCTCGGAGGCAATAAGTCGAAGTGGCCGCGTTCCCCCTTCAAGCGTAAGAACGTCGGGACTTGTTGAGCGTGCGGGTAGAAGTCGCTCCGGAGTGTGGCCAGCACCGTGACATGACCGCTCCGCGACAAGGCTTCGATGACGGCAAAGAACTGGTCGCGGTCTTCGGGAGTGATGCGGCGATCGGTCCAGAGTTCTTCCATCTGGTCGATGACCAAGAGCAGCCGCATTTCGCCTTTCGCTGACTCGGCGGTGCGGGCGAAGGCTGGCGTGATGCTCAAGCGGGTGGTCAGACCGGCATCTTGAGCCAAGCCGGCGGCGATGTCGTCCAACGAAGTCATCGAGGTTCGCAGTTCGGGGACAGCAGCGAGCAGTGTCTGTGTCAGCGCGCTCAGAATGTTGGACGGGAGCAATGCGCTTGTGACCGGTGGTTGGTCGGTGAGCGCGTTTGAACGATTGAGTTTCGCCCCTACAGGGCTTCCGATTGAATCGGGGCCGGAACCCAGGGCGTTGCCCTGGGCTTTCGAGTTTGGCCCCTTTGGGGCGAAAGCGGTTGCAATTTCGGCCAGGCTTGGCGTGAAGAAGGCCGTGCGCCATTCCTTGACTCCGTCGTCGTTCGCGTGTTGCAACAGGGTGGCGGCGACTCCGGCGCGGGCGAGCGAACTCTTGCCGGAGCCGCTGGCTCCGACGATCACCGCGAAGGCACAGCCGGATCGACGCTGATCGCGCAAGCGTTGCAGCAGATCGCACGTCTCTTCGTCGCGACCGCAGAAGATGTCGGCATGTCGCACGTCGAAGACTTCGAGTCCGCGATACGGCTCCTCGTGCCAGCGCGGTGCCGCGTCCGCGCCGAGCAAGTCAGCCAGCGTTTGTTGCAAGTGGGTGCGGAGTCGCCCCACGAAATCGACAGGCTCGCGGTAGGTTTGATAGGCGCGCAGGTTTCGGCCGTCGGCATCGTGAAACTGCTCGCGAATGAAGGACTCGGCAAGCTTTCGCTGAGACAACAGTTCTTCGAGTTCATTGAGCGGTGTCCGGGTGAGTTTCTGCTGAAACCCGGCCGCGTCGTCGCGCGTGTAGGCCAGCATGACCGGCCGCTGGTTGCCGCTTTGCTCGAACGCAGTCAGCATGAGATCGAACTCACGCTCGGTGCCGCTGCGGTACGGAGTTCCGTCAGGTCGGGACACGCGGCTGCTCAGCGGAGACCCCAGCCGCGACCACAGAATGAACACGGCGATGTCGATCGGCCGCTGATGGAGGATCAAGTCAATCGTCTCTTGAAACGAGGCCGTGGCGGGCAGTGCGAGCTCTTCCCACAACACCGGCTGCAGAGTGATTCCGGAATAACGCTTTTGAAGCCCCTCAATCACGCGGCGCGCTTGATTGCGTTCTTCAACAACATCGCCGGGACTGGAAATGAAGATGCGGACCACTCGTTGCGTGTCGCTCATGTTGAGTTCTTTGTCATTGACGACGGAGTCGTCGTCCTACGGCTTTTTCAACGGCCCGCTAGAATGTGCTGGACCTTCACCGTGAATCATCCTCTCAACGGGCTGCTCGATGAGCAATCTCGACGAAACCATTCTCAGGCCGACGGCGGATCTTCCTCCGAGCAAACCGATTTCGCTGCCTGAGCACATTGGCCGTTATCGAGTGGTGCGACTTATTGGAAAGGGGGGCTTTGGTCTCGTTTATCTGGCGCAGGACGAACAACTTCAGCGGCAGGTGGCGATCAAAGTCCCGCATCCGCATCTGGTGGCCGACGACGACGAGGCCGAAGCGTATCTCGCGGAAGCGCGCACCGTCGCCAGCCTGGATCATCCACACATCGTCACGGTTTATGATGTCGGAGCGACGGATGAGTTTCCCTGTTTCGTCGTCTCCAAGTACATCGACGGCACCGACCTGTCCACGCGGCTCAAGCAGTCGCGCCTGTCGATACCGGAGTCGGTGGTTCTGGTCGTCACGGTGGCGGAAGCGTTGCACTACGCTCACAAGCAAGGCCTCGTCCATCGGGACATCAAGCCGGGCAATTTGATGCTCGACGTCCACGGCCAGCCATTTGTGGGGGATTTCGGGCTGGCATTACGCGAGCACGAACTGACGGATCGGCTGCGTTATGCCGGAACGCCGGCCTACATGTCACCGGAGCAAGCCTGCGGCGAGGGACATCGAGTCGATGGCCGGAGCGACATCTTCAGTCTGGGTGTTGTGTTTTACAAACTCTTGACGGGACGACGGCCGTTTCAGGGGACTTCCTCCGAGGAATTGATCGAACAGATCATCCATGTCGAGCCTCGTCCGACTCGGCAGTTTGACGATTCGATCCCCAAAGAACTCGATCGCATTTGTCTCAAGGCACTCTCGAAGCGTGTCTCGGATCGCTACGCCACTGCGATGGACTTTGCGGATGACTTGCGACCGTTCTTGTCGGGATCGGCCGAGGTGACGTTCAGGTCGGGGGACCACAGACGCTCGGATTCCGTGTTGCCAACATTGGTATCAGCCCCTGTGCAGGGACCGACTCCCTCGGATTCCTTGCTGCTCAAAGTCGTTCCCAAAGGATTGCGTTCGTTTGACGCGCATGATGCCGACTTCTTTCTGGAATTGGTCCCTGGACCGCGAGATCGGGACGGTCTGCCGGGGAGTATCCGGTTTTGGAAGACCTGGATTGAGGCGACGGAAAGCGATTCGGCGTCCGCGATTGGTCTGATCTATGGACCAAGCGGCTGCGGAAAGAGTTCGTTGGTCAAAGCCGGGTTGTTGCCGCGTCTCTCGTCGAACGTGATGGCGGTCTATGTGGAAGCCACGGCGAACGACACGGAGACTCGTCTCCGCAATGCCCTCCGAAAATGTTGTCCCAGCTTGCCGGAAAATGTGGAATTGAAAGACGCTTTGGTGGCTCTGCGGCGTGGTCGCGGTGTTCCCGCGGGCAAAAAGGTTTTGCTGGTCCTCGATCAATTCGAGCAATGGTTACATGGCAACGAGGAAGATCGCCGCCGAGAACTGATCCAGGCGCTGCGGCAATGCGACGGTGGGAGGTTGCAATGTTTGGTCATGGTGCGCGACGACTTTTGGCTGGCGGTCAGCCGGTTCATGAAGGCGCTGGAGGTCGAGATTCAGGAGGGGCGGAATTCCGGCTTGGTCGATCTCTTTGATGTGATTCACGCCCGCAAGGTTCTGGCCGCGTTGGGGCGTGCCTACGGTCGTCTGCCAGAGAGTCCCGGCGAATTGACGAACGACCAACAAGCCTTTCTGGATCAAGCGGTTGCCGGTCTGGCCGAGGAAGGCAAAGTCATCTCTGTGCGTCTGGCGCTGTTCGCCGAGATGGTGAAGAGCAAGCCGTGGACTCCGGCATTGCTCAACGACGTGGGCGGCGCGGAGGGAGTGGGACTGAATTTCCTGGAGGAAACCTTCAGCGCCAAAGCCGCTCCGCCGCGCCATCGCTTGCATCAGCAGGCGGCTCGATCCGTGTTGAATGCTCTGCTGCCGAAATCGGGTGCGGACATCAAAGGCCACATGCGTTCGCAGCAGGAGTTATTGCAAGTGTCTGGGTACGCGCGACGCCCAGACGATTTTCTCGACCTGCTCCGACTGTTGGATCGTGAGCTGCGGCTCGTGACGCCGACCGCTCCGGACGGAATCGACGATTCGAAAAGTTCCGCAGCGGGAGGTGCCGAACGAAGCTACCAACTGACTCATGACTATCTCGTGCCATCACTGCGTGATTGGCTGACTCGTACCCAGAGAGACACGCGCCGCGGCCGGGCCGAGCTGTGTTTGAACGACCGCACGGCCTTATGGAGTGTCCGGCGCGAGAACCGCCAACTCCCCACGAGTTGGGAGTGGTTGAACATTCGCCTGTTGACTCGGGCGAGCGAGTGGACTCCGCCGCAACGGCGCATGATGCAACAGACCGGCCGGGTGTTGGCCATGCGTGGTGCCCTGCTGCTGACCTGCCTCGCGCTGCTGGCAGGAATCGGATGGGAGAGCCTGAGCCGTCTGCGTGCGCAAGCTCATCTCGACAAACTACTGCGGACACCGACGGTGGCGGTTCCGGCGGTTGTACATGACATGGCTCCCTACCGTCGCCGGCTCGATGCCGCATTGCGAAAGTTGTTCGCCGAGGCTCAGGAGCGTGGCGACGAACGGGCACAGTTGCATCTCAGCCTGGCGTTGTTGCCCGACGATGTCCGCCAAGTGGATGACTTGCTCATCCGGCTGCTCACGGCGAACCCCACCGAGGTTGTTGCGATCCGCACGGTCATGCAGCCGCACGCGAACGAAGTCGCCGGGCGATTGTGGACGATTCTCGAAGACCCGCGGGCGGATCGGGGGCAGCGACTTCGTGTGGCTTGTTTCCTGGCGTTGTACGTCCCCGAAGATTCTCGCTGGGAACAAGTCATCGGCGATGTCGCGAGCCGGTTGGCGACTGAGAACTCTCTGCTGTTGAAGGACTGGGCGGAAGCTTTGCGGCCCGTCGGCAAAGTCATGCGGCCCGCTTTGGCAAAGCTCGTCACGGAGAGCCTGCGACCCAGCGAGCAACGGACGTTGTCCGAATTGTTTGCCGAGTTTTCCGCGCATGAAGCGAACGGTTTTGAACCACTGGAAGCGGTGCTCTCGGCAATACCTGGTGAAGACACAGTCGATCGGATTTCGTTGGCTCGCCGGCAGGCCACGGCCGCCGCCGCGCTCGCGACGGTGGGGCGGTGGGACAAGGTTTGGCCGCTGTTGCGTCACTCCCCGGACCCGACTTTGCGCTCCTACTTGATCGACCGGCTGGGCAAGGGGGGAGCGAACGCTCAGACGATCATTGAGCGGTTGAAATCCGAGAGTGAGTCGGACGCTTCTGTCCGGCGCGCGCTGGTGTTGGCTCTTGGGGATTTCGAGGAAGACCGCCTGCCGGTCAACGATCGGGAACAGTTCGTGCCTTGGTTGCTGGACCGGTATCAACACGACTCCGACTCGGGCTTTCGAGAGGCCGCCTGGTGGCTGCTGCGGCGATGGCGGCAACACGGGCCAATCGCCGCGATCGACGATGGTGAATCAAGTCCTCGAATGTTGTTCGTCGCACCGGGCGAGGTGGAAGCCAAGGATCAATCCGGCCAGCCGCGCAGAATTCGAGTCACGGATCGGTTCGCTCTGGGAGCGCGCGAAGTGACCGTCGCGGAGTTTCTTCGATTTCGTCCCCACCACGAGTGGGACAAACGCGCGGCCCAAACCGAAGACTGTCCGGTCAATGAAGTGTCGTGGTACGACGCGGCGGCTTATTGCAACTGGCTCAGCAGCGCGGCGGGATTGCCCGAAGAGCAATGGTGCTACGCTCCGAATGACAAGGGAGACTATTGGCAGGGAATGAAAGTGAAGGCGAACGCGCTGAGCCTGTCGGGATATCGTCTGCCGACGGTCGCGGAATGGGAATTGGCGTGTCGTGCCGGGAGCGTGACATTCTGGTCGTTCGGAGAGGCGGACGACTTGTTGGACCGCTATGCCTGGTCGATGTCCAACTCAGGCATTCATTCGCGGCCGGTCGGCGAGCTGCGTCCCAACGACTGGGGATTCTTCGATCTTCACGGAAACGTGTGGGAGTGGTGTCACGATCGTGTGGATGGCCGAGGTCAGGAACTGGCCAATGACCCTGATCAAGAGATTGTGGTGATCGACGACGGCCTCCGAGCGATGCGCGGCGGCACGTTCTTGACCGATCCGAAGTCATTAGGTTCGGCGACCGCGAATTGGAACCGCGCGCCACACCGCACCAATGCCGACGGCTTTCGCGTGGCCCGCACCGCCAAGTAGCGCTTGTAACTATTGCGAGAGAATAATCGCCGTGTAAGGACCGATCCCCACGTGGCCACGGCAGGGCAAGCGATCCTGCTCGCCCCAATCGGCAGTCGTGGGGTAGCTGTGATGGTTTCCGAAGTCGGAGCTGTATCCCGGCCAGTCGCTATTGAAACGCACATGCCAAGTGCCGAGCCGAGGGAAGCCGAGGGAATAACTGGAGTAGGCACGGTTCCCAAAGTTCAGAACGACGACGACGTCATCGCCGGGACCGCCTGACTGCCAACGATGGAACGCGATGACCTTGTCGGCCGGATTGATGTGGAACACATTCGTGTGATGGCCACGCAATCCGCGCGTGTTGTTGAACCAATTTCTGCGGAGCTGGATCAGGTCGCGGTAGAGATTCACGATTCCACGAAAGCGGTCAACTTTGTTCCAGTCCATGCGGCTGGTGCCAGTGAACTGCGTCCATTCCAGCATCTCCTGCCCCTGGAAGATCATGGGAATGCCGGGACTCGTGAAGACCACTGCGGCCCCCAGCGTCGAGCGTTTCTTTGCGGCCCAACCATCCGCCACTCCTGGCTGAATCTGGTGCGGAACGCGCTGTTTTCCATCCGGTTTCCCAGCGACGTCCCCGACCTCGTCATGGCTCTCGGTGTAGATCACCCGTTTGAAGGCGTCGCCGTCAAAGCGGCGTTCGATCGCGGTTTTGATCGCCCAAACGTCGCGCTCTTCGTCCCACCGTGCGACCATCGCCCGGCGCAGCGTGTGATGAAACTGGTCGTCCCATTGACCATCGAACCCCGCGCCCCCTTGACTGGTTGGCCGAGTGATCGCGGCGTTCTGCCGCATGTCCTCGGCGATCATGATCTTCCACGGCTGGAAAAAGTTGACCTCGTCATTCACCCACCGGAGCAGGTTCCAACCCCAGCCTCCCAGGTTGCTCGGATCGTCGGGAGGCAGGTCGTCGCGGTCGTGGACGTTGCGAATTCCAGAGGTCTTGTCGAACCGCAATCCATCAATGCGGTACTCCCGCAGCCACAGGAGGACATTGTCTCGAATGAACTCGCGGACTTCCGGACGACCGTAGTCTGGCCGGTTCTTGCTGCCGACTTCCGTATGCGCGCGCCAATCGTTGTAGAAATAGATGCCACCCATCTCCTCTTTGTTCCAATGGCCAAACCAGCCATCGAACTGCCACACCGAATGCTCGATATCGCTCGGACCGAAGTGCCGGTAGACCACATCGAGCAGCACGGCGATCCCGTGAGCGTGCGCCGCGTCAACCAGAGCCTTCAGCGCGTCGGGACCGCCGTAGTTGCTCTCGACGGCAAACATGTGCGCGGGGTTGTATCCCCACGAATTGTCGCCGGGGAATTCCTTCATCGGCATCAGTTCGATGGCGTTGATCCCCAGATCTTTCAGATAGGGCAGATCGCGCACCACGGCCGCCAGCATCTGGCCCTGCGAGACTGGATTGTCGGGAAATGACGCGATGTGCATTTCATAGACGACCAGTTCATTCCACGGAGGCAGGCCGAAGTCATTCACTCGCCAGACATAATCGGACTTCGTCACCACCGCGTCGCCGTCCGACTGGGTCACATCCAGCGCACGAGGGTCCGCACGCCAATGGTTCAGGCTGCCCAAGACGTAGCGGTATCTGGCTCCGACCGGGACGTTCGCCACATCTGCGGACCAATATCCGTTCCCTTCGGAAGCGAGGTCGTGGGACGTCGCGTTCCAACCGTTAAACGAGCCGGCGACGCGGACCCAACGAGCGAACGGTGCCCAGACACGAAACGTGACGCCACCGGGATACGGGATCGAACCAAGACCAGGACGATGAGATGGCGTGGGCATGAACTCGGCTTTCGTCGGTCGGCTTCTGGAACGTGACTACGGCAGGCCGAGCCTGGCCGCCAGCGTGTCGGAAAGACGCTGCGCCAGTGCCGTCAACGTCAACGAGGGATTCGCCGCGGGGATCGAGGGGGACACCGAGACGTCACAGCAATAGAGATTGTCATAGGCGAGGAACTTCAAATACTCATCCACGACACCGCTTCCATCCGCGCTCATCCGCAGCGTTCCACCGGCATGATGAACGCTGCCGTCCACTCCCAGCCCCCACTCATCGTCAACCCAGGAAGTCGTCAGACCGGTGATTCCCAAATGGCCGAGGACGCGATTCCGCACATCCACCAACTCCTGCTTGTAATGATCGGGTGCAAAATTCTTGGCGACAGTCACCACGGGTTTCCGGCCCTCTCCCTGCGGAATGATGCTATTCCCATCGTTCAGCGGACTGTCGAAAATGAATTTGATTTCGACGTGCGACATCTGTCCGGCAACGACTCGCTTCCACAGATCTTCGTCGGCATGTCGCGTGTCCCAGAATTGCGCGTTGATGAGCAACTCGATGTTGTAAGCGTGAATTTGACTGGTGGCTCCAGTGTGGCGGATCAGGACTTTCGCGTGGCCGCGAGGATCGCCGAGCCATTCATAACTGACATTGTCCGGCCTCAATTCATGCAGTTTTCGATAATGGTACGCGGGATGATCCGTGAGTCCCTTCCCCATCTTGTGGTTGGGGTCCGTCAGTCCGCTGTTGATCGCGAGCTTTGGACTTTCCAACGATCCGCAGGAGAGCACGATGTAGCGACCCCGGTAGCGACGCTCGACGCGCCCCACGAGATCCTGACAAACCACCGCGGTGGCCGCTTGTTGCGAAGTCTCGATCCGGGTGGCGAGACGGTGCAAGTTGACTCGGAGATTCTGACGTCCCGCCGAACCGCTGAACCCCAGCGAGTCCAGCAGCAAATCCGCAGTTGAGAACGCTCCGTTGGACCTTCGCAGGACGTTCTGGAGTTCTCCGGCTTCGTCGATATCCGGCTGGTGGAACGAACGCGGCAGGTCGATCACCTCATAGTCGGGATAGAGATTAGTGCGGAGTTGATCGAGCACTCGCTCCGCATACGGCCCAAGCGACTTGCCGATCTTCATCAGCTTCTCCGCACGGTCGTAGCCCGTTTCACCCGCTCCGTTCGGTTGGAAGAGGTAGTCGCGCACCGAGGCGGGCCAGACGTCGCGCAGCTCCCATCTCTGCATTCTGGGAATCAGCCCGGACCAATACACCGATCGGCCGCCCAAGTTGAAATGCACACCCGGATTGAAAAAGACCCCGCTTGAATTGACGAAATGGCCGAGCTGATCGCGACCGACAAAGCTCACTTCGCTGCGCGGCAACTCATTCATGTGGACCGGAAACCATAGTCCCCCGGCTTCCAAAAGAAGAACTTTTGCGCCCCGGTCAGAGAGGTCGTCCGCGAGCGTTCCGCCACCCATCCCCGAACCGACGATGATGACATCGTACATCTCACCTTCGGTGCCGTCCGAATGCACCGTGACTTGTTCGATCGGAGATTCGATGGCCAGGAAATTGTCATACCCGTGGCGATAGGCCGACGGCGAGGCGGCGAACTGCGCGGTCCAGTCATTAAGTCTGTATGAGAATTGAGCGGCCTGAAGTTGTTGGTTCGGCCCCTGCATGTACTGCGTGCGATCCAGGACGAGTTTGTATTCCAAGTCCGCTGGGTAATAGATCGCATCCAGGAACCATTCCCAGGTATTGCCTCGGAAGGCACCCAAGAGGTCTCGTCCCCAACCATCGTGACTGTTGCGGAGCGTGACCAGATGGTTGGGATACCAGAGGGCCGTTTCAAATTTGATTTCGTAACCAAATAACACATGCCCATCGTAGAGGTCGTGATAGCTCTCCCAATCTTCCAATTGAGCGTCGTCGCCGCGCATCCAGAACTTGCCGTCGAGCACGAGTTTGTATTTCCACGCTCCGTCAAACTGGTGTCCGTCCAAAACAAATTCCCAGCGATTCTCAGAAACCTTGAATTCTCCGATGTGATCGAATTGCCAACCGGTTCGCTCCGTGCGCAAGGTGACTTGAAATGGCGGCCGGTACTTCGCTGTTTCAAACCGGATGACTCTCCGTGGAGAACCGTCAGCAGCCAACAGGCGCTGCCTGTCGGGATAGATCATTCTCCCGGACAGGCCGCTGTGATAGCCGCGACGAACTTCCGCCGCCGTTGAAAATGGACCGATCATGCCTCGCTCCTCGCTGGAAGAAGTCTTGAGTGGCGCTGGTCCACCGAGCCGCGATCTCGACAGAGCCTGATTGATCGCCCAATGGATCAGGTGTCATCTTGTCATCCCTTGGCATCAGGAGCAACCAACCTCAGTCGTCGTGAGACGCGGCGATGGAGCGAGGAGGAAAACATCTTCGATGGTTGGGCACTCTCCCGATTGATCTCAGCAAGAGCTACTCCTCTGGAAGAATTTCGACCAACACCGATTTGAAGCCGGGAGTTTTCGATAGCGGATCGACCGAGCGCGGGACCAGGACGTTCGCTTCGGGGTAATAAGCCAGCGCATTGCCGGGGCGGATGTCGAAGGGGCGAGCCAACAGCCAACGCATCTCACCGGTGGTACTGCGGACGCGGACTCGTTGATCGGGTTTGAGGCCGAGGCGGTCGAGATCGAGTTCGTTGAGTAAGAGGACGTCGCGGCGTTCTTGAGCGCGATAGATGTCTTCCTCGTCGTAGACGACGGAGTTGAATTGGCCTTCCGAGCGGACGGTCATCAGCCGCATTCGGCGGTCGTGCGGATCGGGGGCCGACGGCAGAGGCACGGCGTGGAATTTGGCTCGGCTGGAAGGTGTCGGGAACTTGCGGCCGGCGAGGTCGCGGCCGGGGATGTGGAACTCGCGTTTCGTTTGGTCGATGTCGCCAATCGGTTCGAGGCCGGGGATCAGGTCGGCGATCAGGCGGCGCACGGCGGAATGGCTGTGCAAGTCGGACCAGTTCAGCGAACCGCTGACCGAATCGCCGAGCACTCGGCGCGCGAGTTCGACGAGGATCGAGACTTCGCTGCGCGCGCCGGGGACGCGCGATGCTCCGCCGGCTGAGAGGCGGACGAAGCTGAACATCGACTCTTGCGTGGTCGGCTGCGGTTCTTCGTCGCGCGGCAGCACGGGCAGGATCAGCGTTTCTTTCGCGCGACCCCAGGCGTGTCCCGTGTTGAGCGTTGTGCTGAGGTACGCGACGAGGTCGAGCTTGCCGATCGCGTCCTCGGCGAAGCGCGCGTCTGGATTGCTGCCGAAGAGATTGCCGCCAAGACTGAGCGCGGCTCGCATCTCTCCGCGATACGCCGCATCCATGCAGGCCATCGTGTCGAGGCCCGGTGAGGTGGGGGCTTTGACTCCGAGACGTTGCTCGAACCGATCCAGCAGGGCTTTCTTGAGCGTTGGGCTGACGCCGACGGAGCCAAGTCCTTGCACGTTGCTGTGTCCGCGGATCGGCATCAGGCCGGCGTTGCTGCGGCCGACCATGCCGCGCAGCAGTGCGAGGTTCGCGATCATCTGCACGTTCTCGACGCCGTGCAGGTGATGCGTGATGCCCATTGTCCAGCCGATGACGACGTTCTTCGCGGCGAGGAAGGTCGTGGCGGATTCTTCGAGGGATTGCCGCGTCACGCCGGAACCGGCTTCGATGTCGGCCCAGCTTGTCGATTCGACTTGCTGGCGGAGAGCCTCAAAGTTTTCGGTGTGTTGGTCGATGAACTCGCGGTCGAGAACGCCGCGTTCGAGCACGATCTTGATGACTCCGGTCAGCCAGGCGATGTCACCGCCGATGTGCGGCTGCACGTACTGGCTGGCAATCTCTGAGCCGAACAGCAGGCTCCAGGGATCGCTGGGGACTCGGAAGTTGACGAGGCCGAGTTCCTTGGCCGGGTTGACGACGATCACCTTGCCGCCGCGCCGCCGAATCTGCATCAAGCTGCGCATCAGCCGCGGATGGTTCGAGGCGGGATTGCCGCCGATCAGGATGTAGAGATCGCAGCCGTCGAGGTCTTCCAGTCGGATCGTGCCGGTTCCCTGTCCGACGCTGCTGGCCAGTCCGACTCCGCTGGCTTGATGGCAGTAATACGAGCAGTTGTTGACGTAGTTGGTCCCGAACAATCGGGCGAGCAATTGCAGTAAGAAGCCCGCCTCGTTGGATGATCGGCCACTGGCGTAGAAGAAACTCTGGGTTGGTCCGGCGTCGCGCAGCTTGGCGGCGATCTTGTCGAAGGCTTCGTCCCAGGAGATCGTTCGGTAGCCGGCGTCGTTGGGGCCGGCGTAGAGCGGTTCGCTCAGTCGGCCGCTCAGTTCCAGTTCGCGCGGTGTGAGGGCTCGCAGTTCGTTGAAGCCGTAGCGTGCGAAGAACTCCGGGCGGATGCCGGCTTGCATGTCGGAGGCCATCGCTTGGAACGACTTCTTGCAGACCTCCGGGAAGTGGCCTCCCTCGTTGACCATGCCGCCGAGTTGTCCGCCCATGCCGAGCGCGCAGGTCTTGCAGGCGTTGCGGCTGCTCATGGCTTGCCACATCCGCCGCCAGCCGACTCGGTTCGCCAGCCGCAGCGAATACCAGATGGCTTTCCAGCCGCCGCCACTTTTCATACGCCGCATCGAGGGCTCCTTTCGTAGAGAGTTTCGTGGCAGTCTGGTTATTTCTCGGTTAGGTCGCCAGCAAGGATTTTGAGGTTGAATCGTGAAGCAGATTGCTGGGTGTTCATCGACTCTAAATCTGATTCACCATCCGCACGAGGCGGATGGGGTCTGAAAACAACTGATCGTCCGGGTGATTAGCTCTCCCTCTTTCGCTCCATCGACACAAGGTCGATGGGGGCGTTTCGGCCGAGGAAAACTCGTACTCCCCGGATTCGGGGGAACCGCTACGATCCGCGCGACGGCCACGGAAGGCTCGGCGGTGAAGAGGACTCGACCGCTCGGCCGATAGGTGGCGATAGCGGCTCTGAGAACTCCCTCAAGGAATGTTTTCGATGATCGTTGCTCCGGCGTTGACGGCGGTGGCTCGCTCGCGGTTATCGGGATTGCCGACGGATCGCGAATGTCCTGTGGCGCACCTCGTTGGTATCTGCGGTTCGGGCATGAAGGCTCTGGCCGAAATGCTCAGCGGATTGGGCTGGACGGTGTCCGGCTCTGATTGGCAGCCTCCGCCCAACAGCTTGGAGAAGCTGGGCCGCAAAGGTTTCCAAGTGCATCGTGGACACTCGGCGGATTTCGTGCCCGGCGATGCGGACCTGTTGGTTTACAGCCCAGCGATCGCGGCCTTTAACCCGGAACGAATCCGGGCCGAACAACTGGGCCTCCCGCAGTGGTCGTTCCACGAACTGCTCGGCGAGCTGATGAAGACGCGCATCGGCGTCTCGATCGCCGGTACGCACGGCAAGAGCACGACGACGGCGATGGTCGCGTCCGTGCTGCGCGATGCGGGTTTGTCGCCGAGTGCGGTGATCGGAGCGGAACTCGTCTCGAATGGAGTCTCCGGCTGGGCGGGCGAGAGCAAACTCTTCGTCGTGGAGAGCTGCGAGTATCAGAAGAACTTTCTGACTCTGTCTCCGACACACGCGGTGCTGACGGGAATTGAGGCGGATCATTTCGACTGTTTCCACAACCTGATGGAAACGCGAGAAGCGTTTGCCGAGTTCGCCAGTCAATTGCCGTCGCACGGGCATCTGATCATTCGAGGCGATTGCGAGTCGACTCGTGTCGCGGCGGCATCGAGTCTCGCGCAGATCGAGACGTTTTCATTGCGAGACTGTTCCGACTGGTGGGCGGCGGACCTGCGGCCGACGTCGGAGGGCTTGCACTTCCGAGTCTTCTACGGCGATCGGTTCTTCACCGAAGTCAGCCTGCGAGTCCCTGGCCGGCACAATGTTTTGAATGCAATCGCGGCGGTGGCGATGTGTCATCACCTGGGGGTCTCGGCCAACGCAATCCGCGCGGGGTTGAGCGAGTTTCGCGGGACAAAACGGCGGTTTGAGGTGCTCGGATCGTGGCACGGCGTGACATTGATTGACGATTACGCTCATCACCCGACCGCAGTGCAGGCGACGTTGCAGACGGCTCGCGAGCAGTTCCCCGGCCGGCGGTTGCTGTGTGCGTTTCAGCCGCATCAGGAATCGCGCACTCGGGCACTCCTGGAAGACTTCGCGGAAAGTTTGGGTTCCGCGGACGAAGTGTTCCTCGCACCGATCTTCACGGCTCGCGAAGCAGGCTCGGCCACCGCCGAGCAAACGAACGCGGAACTGGCGGAACTGATCGCGTCGCGCGGTCAATCGGCGCGGTTGCTGCCGTCGCTTGACCGGCTGATGGACGAACTAGACGATGCCGCCCGCCCTGGAGACGTGTTAATCACCATGGGGGCTGGCGACATCAATCGGATTCAGCATGAGCTTACTCGAAGACTTCAGCGACATTCTGCAACACGATAAGCCGCTGGCCCCGCTCACCTGGATGAACCTTGGCGGCCCCGCTCAATTCTTTCTTGAGCCGCGCGATCAGGCCGAACTGCAACGTGTCATCGTCTGCTGCCACGAGAACGGGATTCCGATCCATGTCCTGGGTGGCGGCTCCAACCTGCTGATTCGTGCCGAGGGAGTCAGCGGCGCGGTCATCCGCCTGGCGAATGCCAGTTTTGCCGAGTTGACCGTGGACGGCACGACGTTGCGAGCCGGTTCCGGAGCGTTGCTCTCGCAGGCGATCTCGATCAGCGTCCGCGCTGGCCTAGCGGGACTGGAAGTCTTGGCCGGGATTCCCGGCACGGTCGGCGGCGCATTGAAGGGAAACGCCGGGGGCAAATCGGGTGAGATTTCCGAAACCGCCCGCTCCGTCACGACGATGACGGCCAAGGGCGAAATCGTCACCCGCACCGGCGACGACCTGAGCTTCGCTTATCGGTCCAGCAACATCGCCGAGCCGTTCATTCTGGAAGGGACTTTCCAGCTTCGGTCGGACGACCCGGATGACATCACGACCCGGATGCGGAAGCTCTGGATCATGAAGAAGGCGACGCAGCCGCTGTCCGACCAGTCGGCTGGCTGCATCTTTAAGAACCCGCGCGGCCAGAGCGCTGGGGCATTGATCGACCAAGCCGGTCTCAAAGGCACCCGCCTCGGTGGTGCCGAGATCTCCGATCGCCACGCCAACTTCGTCATCACTCATGATGGCTGCAAGTCGGACGACGTGCTGCGGCTGATCGACCTGGTCCGCTCCAAAATCGCCGAGCAGTTCGGCGTCGATTTGGAGCTGGAGATTCAGGTCTGGTAGCGCTGTCGTTGCCTGAGTCTCCGAGGCTGCGCCCCTCTCGTGGAGCACGATTTCATCGTGCTTCTTTTCAGGCACATTGGAAACGTGCCCCATGATTCTGGCGGCAAATCTTCACAGCCTCTCCGTGTTGGATGCCTTCGACGCCGCGCTGAAGCATCTGATCTGGTAGCGCTGCTGTCTTGTCTGCTACACGTCTCGCTGCAAGCGCTCAACTCGTCACTTTGATTAAAAGCCCTCGCCTGAAGAGGAATTCATGCGATGCGCAAGGTTTCCTCAATTGTCCCGACCCATCCTGCCGTTATGGTTCTAGCGGCGATGCTTACACAACACGTCTTCCCAGCATCCCAGATCAACTCGCCGCTGGACCTTCCCATCACCAACGACGTTGATCGCCACACTCACTGCCGAAGTGGTCTGGCTTCCGGAGCGACTTGCTCCGGGGCGAATGATTCGATCCTCCTGCGGCGGTTCGTGCGTGTACCAACTCCAACCGAGTCTGCGCTGGCAGGCTCGCGAGGTGTGACATGCGGACCCTTGTGCCCGACACGGTCGGCTTGAAACCGGCCATTGAACGAGCAATCGACATTGCCGCCCCTGTGACACAGTGGCATGGCATCGTATCGAACAAGATCGACACCGAGCCCTCTCTGCCACCGCAGCCGTGGCTGGCTCACTATCCGGAGAAGGTGCCGGCGACGCTCAACTATCCGGACTTTCCGGCGTGGGGATTTCTCGCGAAGACCGCGGCGACGTACCCGGATCGCATCGCGTGTCATTACTACAAGCAACATCTGACGTTTGCCGAGGTCGCCGCAGAGGCTCGGCGAGTGGCCGCGATGCTCGTGAAGTACGGCATTCGGCCGGGTGACCGCGTCGGCATCCTGCTGCCGAATATGCCGGAGTACATCTCGGCCATCAACGGCGCCTGGATGGCCGGTGCGATCGCCGTGGCCCTCAGTCCGCTCAGCGTGCCCAACGAGATCGACAACATCCTGACCGCGACCGATTGTCGCGTTGTCATCGCTTTGGATCTGCTGGCTCCGCTGGTACTCAAGGGGAATTACAAGCCCCGGCACATTGTCTTCACGACTCTGCAAGACCGGCTGCCCGGTTGGATGCGGTTAGGTTACGCCTTCGCACGGATGCGTCGCTTGGGATTCTGGCCTCCGCTGGATGGACCGAATCAACACGACTTCCATGACGAACTCGCGCAGTGCCGACCGCTTCTCCAACCGGTCGTGCCGGCGTCCCTTTCTGATGCGGCCTATATTCTGCCCACGGGGGGGACGACCGGCGCGCCGAAGGCGGTCACTCTCAGCCATCGCAACTTGGTGGCGAACACTTGGCAACTCTTCGCCTGGGCCGAGGGTGAAGTTGCTCAGCACACCAGCATCTCCGTCGCGCCGTTCTTCCATTGTTTTGGCCTGGTCGGCAATCTTCTGTGCGGGACGGCGCTGGCCACCACGCAGATTCTGCTGCACCGGTTCATCCCGCGCGTGGTCGTGCAACTGATCGAGCAGCACGAACCGACCACCTTCAGCGCGGTGCCGGCGATGCTGGCCTCGCTCAACGAGATCTTCCGACTCAAGCCGCTGCGGACGCGCAAGCTCCAGCATGTGCAAGTCGGCGGAGCTCCACTGGACCCCAAGCTGGCCGAGGAATTCACGCGGCACACTGGTGCGGAAGTTGTCGAAGGCTATGGACTCAGCGAGTGCAGTCCGTGCGTGACGGCCGGCCCGCTGAGTGGCAATGCTCGCAGCGGCACGATCGGACTTCCTCTGCCGGACACCAACGTGAAGATCGTCGATGCGGAAACGGGCGAACTCACGCTGCCACCCGGCGAAGTGGGTGAGTTGGTCGTCCAAGGGCCGCAGGTCATGCTGGGGTATTGGAACAACCCCTCCGCGACGGCTCAGGTCATTCGCAACGGATGGCTGCACACGGGGGACTTGGCGACGATTGATCGCGACGGGTTCTTGAAAATCGTCGATCGCAAGAAGGATCTCATCATCACTTCCGGCTTCAACGTGTACCCGTGCGATGTCGAGCAGATCCTCCGCCGCTTCGCTGGCGTCGCGGATGCCGCTGTCGTCGGAGTCCCGAATCCCAATTACGGCGAGTTGGTCAAAGCGGTGCTCGTGATGAAATCGGATGCCCGTTTCGATCGCCGAACGTTCGATGCGTTCTGCAAGGAAAACCTCGCTGCTTACAAGCGGCCGAAGATCGTCGAGATTCAGACCGCCGATCTGCCGCGCAACTTCCTGGGCAAAGTCTTGCGTCGCCAATTGCGCGAACCCGTGCCCACGAATCCATCGCCGGGAACGTCAACCACTCACATTTCTCCCACACAGCGTCGTGAAGAGGCCCTCGTCGCCGCGCTGCGCGAATGAATCGACCAACCATGCCTGCACGATCCCAGCCACCTGCGTTTGGACGCAACACTGGCGAGTTGACTCGCCGGCGGGATCGTTCTTCCGGCTCGCGTGATGACTTGCCGAGTCGCGATCTCGCGACGCGGCCGGACGAGTTGCACGCCAGTCTCTCGGACTTGTACGCGCATCAGGCTCGCTGGTTGTTCGCGTCGCCGCGTGCTCGCATTGAACTACTCGAACGCTGCATCACGACCGTCGCCGAGTCCGCTCGCAACTGGGTTGATGTCGCCTGCGAGATTAAGCACATCCCGACCGACAGCCCTTGCCGAGCCGAAGAGGTTCTCGCCGGCCCGGTGATCGCTCTGCGTTACCTGCGGCTCTTGCTCCGCAATCTGAATGCGCTCGAAAGCGGTCGGTCCAACCCGCTGCCGGGCCGGCTGGTCCAGGCCGCTGATGGACGTTGGCAAGTCCCCGTAATGCCGATCACACGCGACCTGTTTGATCCGGTCTGCTTCGTGAACTTCCAAGCCCAGGTCCGGTTGAAATCGAGCTTGTGCGAAGAGGACGCGATCGCCGCCGTGAAACCAGTTGAGAACCGACTGCCGACCACCAGTCTGGTTCTCGGAGCCGGCAACGTGACCGGCATCGTGGCGGCGGATGTGCTCGGCAAGATCTTTCTCGATCAGCACGTCGTCCTGCTGAAACTGCATCCGCTGACCGATCCGCTCCGTCCGATCTTTGAGCATGCATTCTCGCCGTTGATCGAAGCCGGCTGCCTGCGGATCGTCTCTGGCGACGCCGCGTTCGGCGCGCGAGCGATTGACCATGACTTCGTCGATGCCGTTCACATCACCGGCTCAGTTGCCGCTCACGAGGCGATCGTTTGGGGGGCCGATGCCGCCACGCGCAAACGGACGGGAGAACCGCTGCTCGACAAGCCAGTCACCAGCGAACTGGGCAACGTCACGCCGTGGATCGTTGTGCCGGGGCATTACTCTTCGATGCAGCTTCAAGCTCAGGCGGAAAACGTGGCCGCCTCGATCGTCAACAACGCGGGCTTCAATTGCCTGGCGACACGCGTGCTGGTCACTTGGAAGCACTGGTCGCAGCGCGAAGACTTCTTGTCGCGTCTGCAAGCGATCCTTAGTCGGCTGCCGCGCCGAGTTGCTTACTACCCAGGTGCGCTTGATCGCTTTGAACGCTTCACCGGTTGTCCTTTCAACGGTGACGAGTCGGATCAACCGACAGCGGGAGCTCGCCGCGATTTACCACAACTTCCGTGGACGCTGTTCCGCGATGTGAATCCCGCCGACTCGCCGTTGTTCTGCCGCGAGGAATCGTTCGTCCCGGTCTGTGCCGAGATGCCGCTCGACGCGGCCGACGAATTCACTTTTCTCGGCCGAGCCACCGACTTCGTCAACGACGAACTATGGGGCACGCTCTGCGCCACGCTCACTGTTCCTTCGGCTTTCCGACATTCGCAACGGGGGCGATTTGAATTTCGCGCCGCGATCAATCGCCTGCGATACGGCACGGTCTGCATCAATCAATGGTCGGGGATCGCGTTCGCTCTGCTGACGCTGCCGTGGGGCGGTCATCCCAGCGGCACGATCTTCAATCCGCAAAGCGGACTCGGCTGGGTCCACAACACGTTCGGCCTGCAAGCGATCGAAAACACGGTCCTCGAAGGTCCGCTGGTCGTCGTTCCGAAACCCATTTGGACCCCCGGCTATCGGCACGCCGAAGCCATCGCTTGGAGTCTGTTCAATCTCTATCACCAACCGTCGCTCCGCCATGTTGGCGAGCTGACCTATGCCGCCTTCGCGGGGTTATTCAAGTAAGTTTTTCAAGTAAACTGGAATTGCCGCCATGACGCAGCTTCGAGACAAACGAGTTCTGATTACCGGTTCCGGCCACGGCCTGGGACGTGAGTTGGCCAAGACCTTCGCCAAAGCGGGGGGCGAGATCATCGTCACCGATCGCGATGCCGATCGAGTCGCCGACACCGTTGCCTCGCTGACCAAGTCCAATCTGCGAGCGTTCGGTTATGTGATGGACGTGACCAACGCCGCGAGCGTCCAAGACGTCCATGACCACGTCCTGTCCGAGCATGGGCCGATCGACATCCTGATCAACAACGCCGGCATCGTCAGCGGCGGCACCTTTGAGAACGTGCCACTGGAACGCCACAAAGCGATCTTCGAGGTCAACTGCCTCGGCCCCGTCACTGTGACTCACACGCTGCTGCCGGAACTGCTCGCACGGCCGGAAGCGCACATCGTCAACATCGCCAGCGCATCGGCGCTGTTGCCGCTGCCGTTCGCCGCGACGTATGCCGCCAGCAAATGGGCCGTGCTGGGTTTTTCAGAATCACTACTGGCCGAGTTACGGCTCACCGGTCACGGTCATGTCCATGTCACGACCGTCTGCCCCGGTTACATCGCGACCGGCATGTTTACCGGCACGAAGACACCGTTTCTGATGCCCATGCTGACTCCCGGAATTCTTGCCGAACGGATCGTCCGAGCCGTGAAATCCAATTGCGAATTGCTGCAAACGCCCTGGCAAGTGAAATTGCTGCCGTTCATCACCACTCTGTTGCCGCGTCCCGTGCAACGCTGGCTGGGAGTCAAGCTCGGCGTACTCACCGGAATGCAGACGTGGCAGGGCCTGGCCGAACCGCCGCGAATCGCGAAGCCCATGCAATCGCCGGTGGCGTCGGATTCCGTGCCACGAGTACTCAGCAAGTAGCCCGTATCGCTGTGATTGAATCAGGCGAGCGGGGCGGCGTCAGCCCCCCGGTGTTGCGCGAAATCACCGGGGGGCTGACGCCGCTCCGCTCGCCTGTTTCAGTTTCCTTCGTTCCAGGAATACCATGTGACGACATGGTAGACCTTCCTCCGGAGGTGACTTTGCGATGCGATTCGCTGGCGTGTTTCTGCTGATCACTGGACTGCTGACTGGCCACACGAGTGCGCTTCATGCGGCCGACCCGTCTGCCGAAGCGGTCGAGTTCTTTGAAAAGAAGATCCGGCCGATTCTGGTGACGCATTGCTCGGAATGTCACAGCCGCGACAGCAAGAAGCGACAGGGCGGTTTGTTGCTCGACTCTCGCGATGGCTGGCTGCGCGGAGGAGATTCCGGTGCGGTGATCGTCCCCGGAGATCCAGACAAGAGTCTGCTGATTCTCGCGGTGAGGCAGACCGACAAAGACCTGCGAATGCCGCCGAAGCAGAAACTGAGCGACACTCAAATCGCTGACCTCGAAGCGTGGGTGAAGAACGGAGCCGTCGATCCACGCCAGGCCGCTGTGGGTCAGGTCGAGGAACTCAGCACACGCCCCAAGTACGGAATGAGTCTCGCAGAGGGCCGCCAGTTCTGGTCGTTTCAGCCGGTCACAGATCCGGCGGTTCCGAACGTGCGAAACGCCGATTGGCCGCGCACGTCGGTTGATCACTTCCTCCTCGCGCGAATGGAAGCAGCGGGCGTGAGTCCGGCTCCCGCAGCCGATGCGCGGACGTTGCTGCGACGGGTGACGTTCGACCTCACCGGTCTGCCACCCACGCCGGCCGAGACGGACGCCTTCCTGACGGATACGTCGCCGCATGCGTTCGAGAAGGTCGTCGATCGACTGCTCGATTCTCCGCGCTATGGCGAGCGCTGGGGACGTCACTGGCTCGACGTGGTCCGCTACGCCGACACCTGCGGCAATGCGTCTGACTATCCAGTGCCGCAAGCTCACCGATATCGCGATTGGGTCATTCGCGTATTCAATCGGAACATGCCGTATGACCAATTCCTGCGCGAGCAGATCGCCGGTGATTTACTCCCCGGCGGAACGGACGCCGAACGGTTCGAGCGCATCACCGCCACCGGTTATCTGGCGATCGCACGGCGTTTCGGCGGCAGCCGCATGGGTGAGCATCATCTCACGCTCGAAGACACGATCGACAACCTGGGGCGAGCGTTCCTCGGTTCGAGCATCTCGTGTGCTCGCTGTCACGACCACAAGTTCGATCCCTTCACGATGAGCGACTACTACGGCCTGTACGGCATCTTCGAGAGCACGCGCTATCCCTTCCCCGGTGCCGAGGCCGACAAAAAGCCGGCCGACTTTGTACCGCTGATAACTCAAACGGAGATCGACGCGCTGCTCGCACCGCATCGTGAGAAACTCGCGGCGATCGACGCCGAGATCAAGCCGCTCGAAGCCGCTGACGCCGAAGCGAAGAAGTTGCCCGATGGTCCCGACAAGAAGGCCGCTGTCGATGCCGCCGCAAAGGCTCTGGCCGAGGCTCGGAAAAAACGCACAACCGTCGCTGCGGAAGCTCCCGCGATTCCCGATGCCTACGCCGTGGCCGACAGCAAACCGGCCAACACCAAAATGCAGATGCGTGGTGATCCCAAACGACTCGGTGAGGAAGTGCCGCGACACTTCCCGGCAATCCTCGGCGGGAATGAACTGCCGAAAGAAGCCGCCACCAGCGGCCGGCTGCAACTCGCCGAGTGGATCGCGGACCCCAGCGGAAAAAACCCGCTCACCGCGCGCGTGATGGTGAACCGCATCTGGCAGTTCCATTTCGGTCGGGGAATCGTGCAGACCCCGAATGATTTTGGCGCGCGTGGCCAAGCTCCGACGCATCCCGAACTGCTCGACTACCTCGCGAGCCGTTTCGTGGAAAGCGGCTGGTCGGTGAAGGCCATGCACAAACGGATTCTGTTGTCGCAGTCGTGGCAACTCGCCAGCAGTTCCGATCTCGCCGCGATGGCCAAAAACGCTCAACTCGATCCGAACAACGATCTGTTCTGGAAGTTCAACCGTTACCGACTCGATGCCGAATCCATTCGAGACACGTTGCTGTTCGTGGGAGGCGATCTCGACGAGTCACCGGCAGGCACGCATCCGTTCCCGCCGCAACACACCTGGGGTTGGACGCAGCACAATCCGTTCGTCGCCGCGTATGAGACCCGTCGCCGCAGCATCTATCTGATGCAACAGCGTCTGAAGAAGCACCCCTATCTCGCGCTCTTCGACGGAGCCGATCCCAGTTCCAGCACCGGCGTGCGACTCCCCAGCACGACGCCGCTGCAAGCGTTGTTCGTCATGAACGATCCGCTCGCGCATGCGGAGTCAGCAAAGCTCGCCTCGCGAGCGATCGGGCTGGCAGCCGACGAGCCTGCGCGGATTTCCGCCGCATACCAGATCGCCTGGAACCGCTCACCCTCTTCCGACGAACAGCAGGAATGTGCCGGCTTCCTGAAGCAATACCGCGAGCAACTCGCAGAACTGAAGACACCGTCCGATCAGGCGGAACTCAAGGCGTGGTCCGCGCTGGCCCGCGTCCTGATGAGCAGCAATGAGTTCGTGTTTGTGGATTGAGGTCACACTAACCCGAAGCGTCAGCGAGGGCGGACGCTCCGAAAGACGTTGAGTTCAGAGTTGCGTGAAGCGTTCGCCCTCGCTGACGCTTCGGGTTAGTTCTTTGAAGCGAAAGATTCTCCATGAAGTCCGATCGTTGTTCGTGTTCTCGACGTTCTGTAGTTCAGTCGCTCGTCGGCGGTTCGCTGCTGTTACCGGGAATCGTTGCGGAGTTACTCGCGGCGGAAAGCACGTCGTCCGATGGGAACCCGCTCGCGCCGAAGGCACCGCATTTCACGCCGCGTGCGAAGCGCGTCATCTTCATGAACATGAGCGGTGGGGCTTCGCACGTCGACTCGTTTGATTACAAGCCGAAACTCTTCGCCGATCACAACAAGCCGTACCAAGTCCCCGCGAAAATGCTGGAAGCGTTCGCTCCCAACAACCGCGTCGTCGAGAAATACTTCAAGCGCCCGCAGTGGGAATTCAAGCAGCGCGGCGAGTCCGGCCTGTGGATCAGTGACCTCTTCCCGCGCATTGCCGAGTGCGCCGATGACCTCTGCCTGATCCGCTCGATGCGCAACGACCATGCCGACCACTTTCAGGCGACGTTGGGCATTCACACCGGCTCGGTGACGTTCGCGCGGCCGAGTATCGGGTCGTGGGTCAGTCACGGCCTGGGGACGATCAACCAGAACCTGCCGTCGTTCATCGTGCTGGCTCCACTGACCCCGTATGCCGGCGGACAAGTTTGGGCGTCCGACTTCCTGCCGGGTTGTCATCAAGGGACGCCCGTCGCGCCCGGTGCCGAGCCGATCGCCAACATTCAACGACGTCAGCCGGTTGCCGCGTTGCAGGAACTGGAACTCGGTCTGACTCAAGCATTCAATCGCCGGCATCTCGCGATCCGCGAAGGTGACTCGAATCTCTCCGCGCGCATCAAGTCCTTCGAGACGGCGTTCGGTATGCAATCGGCCGCACCCGAGGCGTTCGATCTAACGAAGGAAAGCGACGCGACGTTGCAGCTCTATGGCTTGCCGCGCGGCAGCACGAAGGGTTTCGCGTGGCAATGCCTGATGGCGCGGCGTCTGGCTGAGCGAGGCGTACGGTTCATCGAGTTGATCGACACCGGCGCGTCGAATAACTGGGATGCACACGGCGACATGGCGACTCACGCTCCGCTGGCCAAGAACGTGGATCAGCCGATCGCCGGACTGCTGAAAGATTTGAAGTCGCGCGGCCTGTTGGACGACACGCTTGTCGTCTGGACCACCGAGTTCGGCCGCACTCCGTTCAACACCGGCAAGGACGCGAAGGGACGCGAGCACCACGCCGAAGCCTTCACCTCCTGGATGGCCGGAGGCGGCGTGAAAGGGGGCTTCAGCTACGGCGAGAGCGACGACTACGGCTGCACGGTCGCCTCGAACGAAGTCCACATTCACGATTTCCACGCTACGATCCTGCACCTGCTCGGCCTGGATCACGAGCGGCTGACCTACCGCCACGCCGGCCGCGATTTTCGTCTGACCGACGTCGAAGGAAACGTGGTGCGGGAGATCTTCGCGTAGGTATTGAGAAGGCTTTGCGATGTCCCGATTCCCTTTCATTGCGGTACTCGTGCTGCTTGTCGCACCGGGATTGACCGGCGCGGGCGAGGGAGATTCGCCGTCGTATCAGCGGCATGTCACGGCGCTGTTTGGCAAGCTCGGTTGCAACGGCGGCACGTGTCATGGGGCCGTGAAAGGGCAGAACGGATTTCGGCTATCGATGTTCAGCGCCGATCCTGAGGGAGATCACGAGCGACTCACCCGTGAGAGCCGCGCGCGGCGATTGAACTTCTTCGACGCCGACGCGAGTCTGCTGCTGCAAAAGGGGACGGGACTGGTTCCACACGGTGGCGGACCGCGCATGAGCGTTGGCAGCGCCGAGCATGCGATCCTGCGAACGTGGATTGCTGCTGGAGCTGTTGCGGATGACGCGGCTCCGTCCCGTTTGAAACAACTGAAAGTCTCGCCAACCGAGCGGGTCGCTCAACCGGGTGAGACCTACCGAGTGAAAGTCGCCGCGGAGTTCGTTGACGGCAGCGTCGAAGACGTGACGGCGTTTTGCGTGTTTGATTCGCTCGATCGCGCCGTGGCCACCGTTGACCGCGCGGGAGTTGTCACCGGCGTCGGTGTCGGGGATGCGGGATTGATCGTGCGGTATCGCGATCAGCCAGCCGCCGCACGCGTGCTCGTACCGCGTCCGGGAGCGAATGCGTTTCCCGATGTGACGCCGAACAATTCTGTGGATGCTCAGGTTCTCGCGAAGCTCCGGCGTCTGAACTTGTCTCCGGCAGAGGTCTGTGACGATGCGACTTTTCTGCGCCGCGTGCATCTCGACGTGGTCGGCGAACTGCCGACGCCGAAGGAAGTTCGCGAGTTTCTCGCAGACGCCTCGACAGACAAGCGAGCGCTGAAGATTGAAGAACTCGTGACTCGGCCCGGTCACGCGGACCTGTGGACGCTGAAGTTCTGCGATCTCCTGAAGGGGGCGGACTTCGGTGTGTATGCCGACGCGCTCTCGAAGGAACACGACGCGCCGCGGATGCAGGCTTGGATTCGTGCTCGTCTCGCCGAGAACGTTCAGTATGACGAGTTCGTCGAACGCATCCTGCTCGCGACCAGCCGCGAAGGGCGGACGATGGACGAGTATGTCGCCGAAGTGAATTCGCTCTTCGAGGGCTACGCACCGGGACGGCCTGATCTCGAACTGTATGCCCGCCGCAAGACGCTCGACTTGTTCTGGCAGCGACGCGGCTCGGATGGCGTCAAAGGGACCATGCAAGTCGCCCATGCGTTTCTTGGTTTGCGAATGGAATGTGCTCAGTGTCACCGGCATCCGCATGACAATTGGCAGCAAGAAGACCTGCTCGACTTCGCCAACCTCTTCATGCGGGTCCGCACGGTCGGGTTCTCGGACAAGAACGAGAAGCAGTTCCCGGATGCCGCGGCGCACTTCAAGAAGATGAACGACGAAGCCAAGCAGCTCGAAGCCGACATCAAGCAACGCAAAGAAGGGGAAGGGAAGAAACTCGACGACGAGAGCCGGAAAGCCAAGCAAGACATCGACAAGCTCACCGCTGAGATCGCCAAGCTGGAGAAAGCCAAAGGAGACGAATCAGAGATCGCCAAGCAACGCGAGTTGCTCAACGCGGCGAAAGAGGTCATGGCTCAAGCCGAAAAGTACCGGCAGGAAACAACGGCCCTCGACAAACGCGCGAAGCTGATTGCCGAGGTGGCTCGGCGGCTGATGCAGGCGGAATGCCGGCTGCTTGAGAAAGGCGAAACCGCGCGAGTCACCAGCACGCTCGGCAATCGCGAGTCAAAGACATTCCGGCTGCTCGGCGAATCCGAGCCTGTGAACGTTCCCGATGATCGCGACCCGCGCGAATTCGTGATGGAATGGATGCGGAAGCCGGACAACCCATACTTCGCTCGTGCCATCGTGAACCGAGTCTGGGCGCACTACTTCGGCCGGGGAATCATCGACCCGCCGGACAACCTCTCAGCATTCAACCCGGCCACGCATCCGGAACTGCTCAAGGAACTCTGCGACGGTTTTGTGGCGAACAAGTACGACCTTCGCTGGCTGCACCGCACCATCTTGAAGAGCCGCACCTACCAGCAAGCCAGCACGCCCGCCGAGGGTGCCGCCGCGGATCGCACGCATTACGCCTTCTTCCCGCTGCGGCGTCTGCCGGCCGAAGTGTTGCTCGACGCGCTGAACACGGCGACCGGCACGACCGAGAATATGGACATGAAATATCATCACTGGCCGGAGACGATGAGCACGGTGCAAGTCCCCTTCCTGCCGCAAAACAAATTCGTGTCCTTCGTGTTGGAAACCTATGGCCGTCCGCAGCGGAACGCGGCCGTGCAATGCGATTGCGAACGTGACGGCAGCGGCTCGATCTTTCACGTTCTGACGTTGGCGAATCACCCGCGAGTCTGGGAAAAGATCAGAGAGCCCGCCGGCCGAACAGCGAAGTTACTCAAAGCGGATGGCGACACCGGCAGTAAGATTGAAGAATTGTATCTGGCAACTCTGAGCCGGCTGCCGACAGAAATGGAACGCGACGCCTGCCTGAAGTTCATCGCAGGTTCCGAGAGTCCCGAAAACGGTTTGCAGAACATTCTGTGGAGCCTGATCAACACACGCGAGTTTCTGTTGCAACATTAAGTACTCAAACTGAGCGGTTTTGTTTTTGTCCCGTCAGGGACACTCGAAAATAGCCCAGCACGTCAGTGCTGGGATGACCGTTCAACGTGCCTCTTAAGTCCCGTCAGGGACGACAGAACAGATTCGCTTTCTGTCGTCCCTGACGGGACTTTGTGAGGATTGTCGCCACGAAACCCAGCACTGACTTGCTGGGCTATTTTCGAGTGTCCCTAGCGGGACTCAAAACCCGCTCAGTTTGAGTAAGTAGCCACGCTCGCCAAGAGCGTGGGATATCGTGGAAAACCCATGCTCTTGGCGAGCGTGGCACAACCCGGTTGGAGAAGATCATGAAACGCCGTGACATCCTGCGAATCGGTGGGCTGGGCCTGTGTGGAGTCGGTGCGCTCGACCTGATCCAAGCTCAAACCGCGTCTTCGGCGAACAATGCCCAGGCCAAAGCCAAGCAAATGATCGTCTGCTGGTTGGGCGGAGGACCTCCGCACACAGACATGTTTGATTTGAAATCGGACGACACGGAGGACTATCGCGGCATCTTCAATCCCATCGACACAAAAGTCCCCGGCCTGCAAATCGGCGAACTGCTTCCGGAGATGGCGAAGCGGGCCGACAAGTACACGGTCATTCGCTCGGTCACGACGATGAACAAGCCGGGCGATCACGCGCAGGCTCCGCTGTACTGGCTCACCGGCAACCCACGCCTGACGACAGGCAGCGACGAGTATCCGATGTACGGCAGCGTCGTGAATAAACTCCGCCCCGGCCCGGCCGATCTGCCGACGTTCGTGGTGCTGGATGAGATCGACGTGCATACGCATAACGCGCTGTCGCGCAACTTCCTGGGATCGGCGCACTCACCGTTCGTCATGCAGCCGCTCAAGGACAAAGACGCCGTCACGAAGATGCTGACGCCGCAACTCGAATTGCCCGCGTTCGCCCGAAACATAGATCTGCTGAAGACGCTCGACACGCGACTGCGCCGCAATGACGCGCAGGACGAAGTCATCGCCGGGCTGGATCAATACCAGCAGACCGCATTCAACCTGCTCCGTTCGCCAAAGCTCCGGCAGGCGCTCGACCTCTCCAAGGAACCGGCCGAGTCGCTCGAACGATTCACGCGCAACAAACCGGCGAAGGCTCGTTACCCGATCGGCGATCCGCTGCACTTCCTCCTCGCCCGGCGTTTGATCGAAGCCGGTGTGCCGATCGTTCACTTCAATCTCGGCTACTGGGATTGGCACGGCGAGAATTTTGTGGCCGGCAAGCAGCAGATTCCGATGTTCGATGGTTGTCTGGCGGCGTTGCTCGACGATCTGGATGACCGCGGACTGCTTGATTCAACCATCGTGCTGGCCCTCGGCGAGATGGGCCGCAAACCAAAGATCGACAAGCCGAAAGTGACCAACGCCGGACGCGATCACTGGGACTACGCGCAATTCGTGATCGCGGCGGGCGGCGGCTTCAATCGCGGCTGCGTCGTCGGAGCCACCGACAAGCACGGCGAACAAGTGACCGACAAGTTCTACAAGATCGAAAGTTTTGGCCGCACGCTGTATCACCTGCTGGGCATCGACGCCGACACGCTGGTGCATACCCCCGCGAATCGCCCGGTGAAGCTGATCGTGGAAGATGCCCCGATCATCAAGGAAGCGATTTCGTAAAACCGTAGGTCAGGCTTTCTAGCCTGACTCGAATTGGCAGAATCACGTCAATCGTTGATCGAGTCAGCCTGGAAAGGCTGACCTACGTGGCTACACGAGTTCCTTGATCATCCCGTCGGCCTCGCCCCCCTGAAAATTCTTGGGGAGCGGAACCTGCATCCGGTCGAACACGGTGCTCCACAGGTTGCCGAGGCGGACGTCCTCTTTGATGAGATGGCCTTGGTGCTTCACCCCCAGGCGCGAGCCGCCGGCGATCATCGTCGGCAGATGATGATTGTGGTGCGCGTTGATCGCACCGCCGCTGCTGCCATACGCGACCAGCGTGTGATCGAGCAGTGTGCCGTCCCCTTCTTTGATCGACTTCAGCCGATGGAGGAAGTAGGCCCAGTCTTCCATGTACCAGATATCGGACTGCGTGAACCATTTCAGCTTGTCCGGGTCTTCGCCGTGATGGGTCATCTCGTGGTAGTTGTAGGGGTTGCCCATGTCGTGCCAGGAACCGGTGCCGTCCTGGCCGTCCATGCGAGCTAAGTAGGAAATGACGCGCGTGCTGTCAGTCTGCAACGCCAGGGCGATGACGTCGAACATCAAACGTTGATAGCGGCGATACTCCAGGCCCGCCTTGTCCGGATCAAGCCCCTGAACTTTGCCGAAGTTGAGCGACTCGACGTTCGGTTTCGGTTTGCGCAGCCAGTCCTTCTCATCCTGCATCCGGCGTTCGAGGTCGCGAATGCCCGTGAGGTATTCATCGAGCTTGTGCTGGTCATCGCTGCCGAGCGTGTTGCTCAACCGGCGCGCTTCCTCGCGCAGCGAATCCAGGACGCTCGTCCGGCGGATGAACTCCGCTTCGCGCTGCTTGAGCGTGTCGGCGGTGTCGGGGCGGAACAGTTGATCGAACAAAATGTGCGGGCGATTTTCGGACGGGAGCGGTGTTCCGGCGGAAGTCCACGAGAGTGTCTGATCGTAGTTGCCGCCGAAACCGGTACCGCGCTTGATGCCGAGCGTCAACGACGGCAACCGCGTCTGTCTTCCCACCGCCTGAGCCAGTTCTTGATCGCACGAGATTCGCAGCTTCGCCCCGGCACTGCGCGTGTTTGTGCCCGTTAAGAACGTGCGATCCCCCACATGCCCGCCGGAGTATGTGAGCTTCAATCCGGAGACGACGGTGAAATCTTTTCGCAACGCGGCAAGCGGTTCGAGGATCGGCGTGAGCGTGTAATCAAGCCCCGTGTCCGCCGGCGTGAAGTCACGACCGTTGATCCCCAGCCCGAAGAAACAAAACACAGCGCGGCGCGGCGTCTCGCTCGGCGCGATATCGCCTGCGGTGATCACGGAGCGTGAGTTGATGCTCATTGCATCCAGCCACGGCAGCGCGAGCGAAATCCCCGCCGCTTTCAAGAACGTGCGGCGCGGCAATGTCGGACGGCGTTTGAGGATGTTCATGGGCAAGGTTCCAGAGAATGAATTGGAAATTGAGAATTGGAAATTTGAAATTGAAAATTACACAAGGAGTGTCACACAACTCCGCGAAGAACTGGCAGCTTGCAGTCAATCTCCAATTTCCAATCTTCAATTTCCAATTCCGAAGCATCAATCATTAAGCGACGGGCGTTATTTGGTACGAAACGGTTCGCTCTCCACGATGCCGTGGATCAGCGATTGAATTTGATAGTCGTTCTTTTGCAGAGTCGAGACCAGCGAATCGACAACCTCATGGTCGGTGTATCCGACAGGCCGGCCGAGCGCATACGTCAGCAGCTTCACCGCAAACGCACGGGCGAAGCGATCTTTCTGTGTCATCAGGATCGCCTTGTACTCGTCGAGCGTCGAGAACTTCGTGCCATCCAACAACTCGCCGCTGACATCGAGCAACGGGCCTCGGTCGCCTCGAAAACCTTCACCGTTGAATCGCTCTCGCCACTTGCCGATCGCGTCGTAGTTTTCGAGGGCCAGTCCATACGGATCGAGCTTCGCATGACACGACGCGCAGACCGTATCGCGGCGGTGCAGATCGAGTCGTTCGCGAACCGTCAGATTCTTGCCCGACGTGTTGGGTTGAATCTCACCGGCATTTGGCGGCGGACTGTTGGGCGGATCGTTGAACAATTGCCGCAGCACCCACGAGCCGCGACGCAGCGGCAAGGTGCGCGTGCCGTCGGCCAGAAACGTCATCAATCCCGCCATGCCCAGCACGCCACCGCGATGGTCGTCGCGCGAAATCGCCACGCGGCGGAACTCGGCTCCTGCGACATTCGCGATGCCGTAGTGCCTAGCAAGCCGCTCATTGATCACCACAAAATCGCTGTCGAGGAAGTGCGTGATCGGCAAGTTCTTTGACATGACCTCGGCGAAGAACGCGAGCGGTTCTTGCCGAGCAGCCAGTTGAAGTGGTTTGTCGTAGTCCTTGTATTCAGCCGCCGGCTGGACCGAGTCGTATTCGCGAATCGACAACCACTGGCCGCCGAAGTTGCGGACCAGTTGCTCGGCCTTTGGATCGGCCAGCATCCGTCGCACTTGCGTGTCGGCGATGGCTGGGTCACGCAGCTTTCCCGATGCGGCTAAGTCGAACAGTTCGTCATCCGGCATCGTGCTCCACAAAAAATACGAGAGCCGCGAGGCGAGTTCGTAGTCGTTGAGCGGGCGGCGCTCGGTCAGTCCGGCCGAGGGTTCGTGCAAGAACTGGAAGCCCGGCGAGCACAGGACTCGCTGCAGTCCGATTCGCATCGCTTCCACGAACGGTAACTGGCTCTTGGTCTGTGCATCCTCTACGACCGCGACGATGGCCTCGATCTCCTGATCGGTGACCGGTCGCCGATACGCTCGCGGCAGGAACTTCGCGAAAATCTCGCGTGCGTAGGCCGCGTCTTGCCGATCGTCGCCGGCGAAGAACAGTGATTTGTGACTGGCGGGCGGCCACTCCTTCTGAATCGGCCCGGTGACTTCGATCGACTCGATCAGCAGTCGCGGCAACTTTTCGAGATCCATGTCGGGGTTGTAGATGTTCGCCGGGCCTTCCCAGGCATTGAGTTGCTTCTCCAGATCGTCACGCTGCAGTTTCAGTTCATCGAGTTCCTTCGGCGGTGCGCGGCGTGTGACCGCTTCTTCGGTACGTCCTCGCAACGCCGTCCATTTCGAGAACAGCTTCACGTAGTTCGGCTCGCGAATGACCGCCTTCTCGGTGTGATTCCACAGCAGCCGAAAGACCTGCGGACCTTTCACCTCGCCATTGACCGGGCCGCGCAGAAACAGCAGCGCTTCCGTCGTGCCAGACGGATCGACGGCCACTTCCTGCTCGACATAGATCGGCGAGTCCACCGCGTATTGCAGCCGGAACTTGTTCGGCTCGGTTCGCCCGCGATCATCGACCTTGGCTTTGACCCGCACGCGATAGTAACCGTCCTGCGTCACGACCTGGCCGATCGCGAAATGCTCGATCGCGCCCCAGCCGTCGTATTCACGACGATAGGTCGGGCCGCCTTGGATGTGCTCGATGTGATCGGGATGCACGATGCGGTCTACCGCGCCGCGCGGAATAGTGTGAGCAAACCCTGGAAAGACTTCGACCTTGTCCGGCGCGGGCTTCTTCCGCTGGAAGTCGAACCGGTTCGTGAACGAGTTCTCTTTCGGAGCCGCCGTCACGATCGCCCGCGAGACGATCTTCTCCGCCACGCCGAGGCTCCGTTCGATCTGCGTCTGGTCGAAGAACAACGCCACACCGAGCCGATCGAATCCCTCGGCCTGCCCGTCGCTCGGCAAGTCCTCGATCAACGGCCGCACGATCAGTTCATCGAGCTTCAGCAGATCGCGCACGGTGTTGGCGTACTCGTCACGATTGAGCCGCCGCATCGGAATGCGACCGCCCGCCTTCTTCGCGTCGAGATCCACCTGCCGCAACTGCTCGTTGACCCAGGTCACGAAGGCCGCACTCTGCCGAGCATCCGGCCGAGGACTTTCCTTGGGAGGCATCTCGCCCGCGTTGATCCGGTCGATGATTTCCTTCCAATGATCGGCAACCGTCGCCGCCGAAAAGTCGGTACCGATGAGATCAATGCGATACCCAGCCTTTGTCGTCGCCGCCCCGTGACAGCCGACGCAGTGCTGCTTGATGAACGGCTTCGCAATCTCCGCGTACCCGTTAGGCGCAGGTGCCGCTGGTGGTTGAGCGCGACTTGATTCCACGACAATCCAGGTCGCGGCAATGCCGATCACGAGCCAGATGCAACCGCGCCAGAACCGCGTTGCGAAAGGTTGTTCATTCGAGGTGAACATGAAGCAAAATCCGGTAGTGGGTCAGTTTGATTCAGATTGGGTGGCACGCCCTGAGTCATCGAAGGGCGTGGATGAGGAATCGCGGGATTCCACGCCCTTATCAGGGCGTGCCACCCCGTTGGAAAATTAGACTGACCCACTATCCAAAATCCTCGTCATGACTCCAGCCCCGTGAGCGTCCCCGTGCTGGAACCGAACTTGTCGGCTTCGATGTTCATGCGCTGGAGCATGCTCACGAAGAGATTGCTCAGCGGCGGATTTTTGTTTTCGTCGAAGGCCAGATGTTGGCCGTGCTTGAAGCCGCCGCCGGCCAAGAGCACCGGCATGTTCTTGACGCTGTGCTTGCTGGCGTCGGCCAGGTTGCTGCTGAAGAAGACCATCGTCCGGTCGAGCAAGCTGTCCCCTTCCTCCTGCGTTTGCTTCAACTGGGTCAGGAAGTCGCGGAGCGTCTTCATCTTTTCCAGTTCGAGGATTTTGAGCTGGGCGATTTTGGTTGGGTCTTTGCCGTGATGAGACAGATCGTGATGGCCCTGGCTCACGCCTTGAATCGGCGGCACGCCGCTGGTCCCGATCAGTTGCAGCGTGACTAGCCGGCTGGAGTCGGTTTGCAGCGCCAGGTGAATCAGGTCGAACCACAGCCGAGTCTTGCCAATCAGGTCGGTGCTGTTTTGGATGTTCTGCGGCGGCTTGGCATCGACCTTGGGCTTGGGTCTCTTGGACCACGCTTCGGCCTGAGCGAGACGCTGCTCCAATTCTCGAACGCTCGTGAAGTACTCGTCGAGCTTTTCACGATCGCCTGCACTAGCGCTCGCCTGCAACCGCTTCGCCTGATCGCGGACCGCGTCGAGCACGCTCTGACCATCTTCCAATCGCCGAGCCTGAGCCTGGACCTCGTCCGGCCGCCCCTCCAGAAACAGTTTGGCGAACACGCTCGACGGCCAACTTTCCGTCGGCACCGACGCTCCGCTGCGCGTCCACGACAAACCAAACCCCTCGCACGACAGCGGCAGAGCGGCGAACCGCGTCTCGCCGTGCAGGTGCTCGGCCGCGAACTGATCCAGCGAAATGCTGTTGCGAAATCCGGCCCGTTGCTCCGGATGCGGTGCGGCGGTCAGAAAGCTGTAGTTGGAATCGTGGCTGGGTCCGACGTCCGGATGCGACAGCCCGGAGATCACCGTGAAGTCATCGCGAAAATCCTTGAGGACTTCCAGGTAGGGCGACAGCTCATAGTCCCGGCCCGCCTTCTCCGGGAAGAAGAATTCCGGATGCACTCCGAGCGGCGTGTTGATGCAGACCATGCGTCGCTTGACCGCCGGCGTGGCAGCGGCTGCCCGCCGCGTCATGACATCCAGCAGAGGCAGCGCCATCGCGACACCCGCGCCGCGAAGAAAGGTTCGGCGATCAAGCTTCATGGCAGGTTCCTTATCGAGCAGAGATTGAGAATCCGGCTAATGTTGGCTGAACGGTGAAAAATACAGAGGCATCTCAGACAGTCCGGTCTCGCAGCATTTTCACGAAGTCGTGCGCATGCGGTGTACGAAACCGGTACTCCAGCGTTCCCGACCAGTCGTTATGAAACAGCGCGGCGTCAAAGGCGACCAACAGAATGTCGTCCCGTTCGACCGAAAATTTCATGCGGCGCAGGCGCTGGTCCGTGAGCGGAACGTCGATGATGGTGTCGTAACACCTCAGCCCCAGCAGTCGGACTTCTGTGAGCACGATGGAGGCCGTGTACCATTGACGCTTCCAGTTGGAGATCCTCCCGGGCCCACGAAAATTCCGGTACGTCACCGAACCGCGAATACCCTCATCCTGCAAGATGATTCCTTCGTTCTTGAGCGCGGTCGCATTCGGCTCAGGAATTCTCCCAACACCAAAGAGTCGATAAGACCAGGATTTCGCCATTCTGGCTCCTTTGATCTTGTGGAACGACCAAGCTCAGCCGCCGAACAGTTAATTCAACCTCGTGCCAGCAATCACGGACTGACTGAAATGGGTTCACCGCTCGCTTGGTGAATCAATGTCTTATTCCGGCTGTGGTTTGTCAATCGGCTGGAAGGCCCCGCTGGCGGCCTGGCAGAACGATGGGGGCAGAATGATACGAGGAGGATGACCGAATCAGAATTCTGGTCTTCATCGTCCTGCCCCCATTGTTCTGCCACTTCCCAGCAGAGTCGTGAACTCGATGTCGTGGTGATTCAGGTTGATCCACTGGAT